>JALYZZ010000431.1 GCA_030948675.1 Bacteroidota bacterium
CTTATTGCCAATGTCAGTAAATCCTAACCCACCCGTTGTTAAACCTCCTATATGCGTGGTCGGTTCTATTAATAATACAGACTTACCCATCATTTTTGCGGTATAAGCACCTATAACGCCGGCAGCAGTACCACCGTAAATACAGATGTCATAACTTGCTTTTTGTGCACTTGCCTGCATGGCAATTACCAATAAAACAGAGATGAAATATTTAGGCATAAGCAGCTTTTTATTTCGAAAAGACCTTCTTCGGGATATAATAAATATACTGAAAAAAGTTGGCGGGAGATTACTGAAGACCTTAATGGACATGCAATTTAGTGCTCAATAAAAGGGCTTATCTCTCAACAAAGCTCTTTCACAAAACTGTCTACCACCTCTTTATACGCTTCCATATCTAATGCTGGTATTCGGAAGTTAAAACGGCTTACTCTGTCAAATAATTCTTTCAGCGAAAATGCTTCCTGCTTCATGCAAAGGCACCATCCCTGTTGGTGAAGATGGTCAGCAAGGTATTCCTGCTCGGTCTGCCCCGGCGTGGGAATTAAGACCGCTTTCTTCCGCATCTTTAAAACGTCCATAACCGTTGTGTAGCCGCTTCGACTAATAATCAGTTCGCTTTCACAAAAAGCCATTTCAAGTTCCTTTGCCGGTAAATGATTTTTAATAATTATCTTTTCTCCTGATTTTATCACCGCCTCTTTTGCCGGCAATCCCCTAACCAGCAAAACCGTTCCTTTAAATAACCCAAGTTGCGACAGCATTTTTTCTTCGAGTAAAGTTCTTTGTGGCTCAGGACCTGAAATAATGATTAGCAAATCGTAGGTTTTTTTGCAGCCAGCGCTTCTTGTCAGCCTGCTGAGTCCTCCCAAATATGCTACTTTCACCTGAGGCAACCTGATCGGGTGAGACAACACTCCGGCAAGGCTAACCTTTCCTTCCTGATCGGGGACCCAGCACTGATTGAAGCGGTTTATAAGAGAATAATTGACCCTTTGCAGCACATTTTGTACGGCAGCAAACGGAGCTTTAATCAGTAGTTGGTGAGTGATGAATACGCTAGGTATATCATCGTCGTAAAACCCATACCTGTTATCAGAAATAATTGCATCAACGGGCGTTTGCGTCAAAAAACGCTTTAGCCATTTATGCTCTCTTTTTATGGAAAAGTAAATTTTAGGTAGTTGCAATATAATTTTTGCGGCAAAAAATCGTTCATTAGTCGAATAGCTGATCTGATAGCCTGGAAGATAAACAAACGTAGCCTGTGGAAATTCGGTTTTTAACAATTTTTCCTGAGCGCCTTCCGCAGCAATTATTATTTTACAACCTAATTGCAGTAGTTGTGTTATTATAGGAATACAGCGCGTAGCATGCCCTAGTCCCCAATCAAGCGGAGCAACAAGAATTTTGATGTTAATTTTTTCTGACACTAATAATTCTGCCCGCTTTTTGTAATAGTAATAAGTGTGTAATCATGAAGAAACTAAATCAAATATCCGCATTATTGTTTTTTAGCTTAGCAATAATTTTAAGCGGATGCGGGGCAGGCAGGTCGGCAAAAGGATGTGGATGTCCGATGGTACATAAAAAATCTGTTGGTTAATTTTTTTTCCTGGTCATTTTTTTCCTTATTTAGATAATCTTTGGGGTATGAAATCTGCGAAAAGGGATCTATTGGTTTTATCAAAAAATGCTTCCGTCGATCAAAAAGAGATGGAGTTAGAAGTAGAGAAGTTGCATGATTTGCTATTTCATTTCGAGTCGATTTCGAATTTTTGTATAGCGAATGAAATTATTGATTTAAATAAGTACAAAGTTGTTACTGACCCTGCAAAAATTCAAAAGATCATTATTACAAACAGGATGAAGCCGTTTGAATTTATTAATAACAAGAATTAAGTCAACATAGCTGTAATAAAAAAAGGGCTTCATGGCCCTTTTTTTATTACAGCTTTATAATGTGCTATTGCAAGTTTAACAGTGCTTCTCGTAGTTTTCCTAACATTTCCGGTATCTCTTCTTTTTTGCATGTACCTACGCTCAGGCGATACCAGGGGGAGGTTTTTTCTGCTCCAAAGGCGTAAAAGGGAACAACAGCAAGTTTTGCTTCACTTAGCAAATAATCAGTTACTTCTGCCTGGCTTTGTAAAGTTTTACCACTTTTGACAGACTTGCCAGCAAGATCTAGTTTAATCGCTAAGTAAATGGCGGCTTGTGGAGAAACAGCATCTACTGCAAATCCTTCATTTTTTAGCGATATAAATCCTTCATAAATTGATCTAAGTCTTTGTTCAACTTCGGCTTTAAAATGAAGAAGATATTTTTGTATGTTTTCTTTCTGTAAGAGGTATTTGGCCGTAGCCTTTTGTTCAGCCATTGGACTCCAGGCACCAAGATGGCTAAGAATAGCTTTCATTTTTGCGATTATAAAAGCTGGCCCCAACGACCATCCTACACGAACACCGGTAGCCGCAAATACTTTCGAAATTCCATCAACAAAAAGGGTATATTCTTTCATCGCCGGTCGCAGAGATACCGGATTGTAATGAATGGTATCTCCAAAAGTGAGTGTCCAATACATTTGATCATACAACAAATACAGCTTTTTTTCGCCTTCACCCCGTCTTTCGTTTTCGTGAAGAACAAGGTCGCAGATTTTTTCAAGCTCTTGCTTTTGCAACGTGGTACCAGTCGGGTTTTGTGGAGAACACAAACAAATTAAAGTGGCACCGGTTATATGTGGTTCAATATCTGAAGCAAGCGGCATAAAATTATTTTCTGGCTTTGCATCTATCATGCAATGATGCCCCTGGGTCATGTGCACGTAGTGATTGTTATTCCACGATGGAGTTGCATAAATAACCTTATCGCCCTTGTCTACGATTGCCTGAAAAATAGTATAAATAAGTGGACGACCGCCAGCAGCAATTAAAATTTCGTTGTTGCGGTAATCAATACCCTCCCAATCTTTTAGAAAAGCTGAGACTGCATTTCTTAATTCCAATATGCCATCTGCAGGTGGATAGTTGGTGTAATTGTTTTTATACGCATCGATAATTGCCTCTTCAAGCTCTGGGGGAATGGGAAAGATTTTAGGGTCAAAGTCGCCAATAGTAAAGTTGTAAATTTTCTCACCGTGACTAATTCTTTCGCTGATAGCGTTTCCAAGTTTTACAATTTCTGAACCGATAAGGGTTTCCGCAAGGTTGCTCAATTTCATGGGGCAAAATTAGCTGTAGAAAACGACAAAATTGAAGTGGGGTGGGCCAGTGCATTTTAAATTTTTTAAAAAATTGCTGTTGTTAAAAATTGACGTTGTTGTCACTTGAAGAATTTTACCGTTTGCACTAGCGGTACTATTACAGAACTTATTGATGCCTGCTCAGTAGGTTAAGTAAGTGCCAAGAAACAGCAAAAACTGTTAAAAGATTTTTAATAGTCAACCCTTATATTTGCTGCTCATTCAAGGTAAGTTCGATAATGTTTAATATTATTTTGTTTGGTCCTCCAGGCAGCGGTAAAGGTACACAAAGCGAAAGGCTAATTTCAAAATACGGATTAAAACATCTATCAACCGGCGATATTTTACGAAGTGAAATTGCAGCCCAAACACCACTGGGTTTGGAAGCTAAAAATTTTATGGATAGAGGGGAGCTTGTGCCAGATGAGGTGGTTATTGGAATGATCAGTTCTGCGCTTGAAAATAACCCGGGCGTACAAGGCTTTCTTTTTGACGGCTTTCCACGTACAGAAGCACAATCAGAAGCATTGGATAAATTGCTGAAGTTGAAGCAAACAGAAATAGGGGTAGTGCTTGCGCTACAGGTAAGTGAAGAAGAACTGGTAAAACGATTACTTAACCGAGGACTTACCAGTGGAAGAAGTGACGATAACAATGAGGCGGTCATCAGGGCAAGAATTACAGAATATCATAAAAAAACTTCAGCAGTGGCAGATCACTACCGAAAATTTAATAAGGTAATGGGCGTACCAGGAGAGGGATCTGTTGATGAAATTTTTGAAAGCCTTTGTGCTGAAATAAATAAAAGAATGTTTTAAATTTGATAGCGCACCAATACCAACTGCACGCCCTTCCTTAACAGGAGGGGTTTTTTTATTTGTTTTTTTTTACAAACAGAAAAAGATGAGCACCTGATAAGTTAACGCAGAGAACAAACCTTCGTATTAATTATCATGATAACAGTAATGGTCTTTCAATTTGCAAAGTTTAATCTTACTCTTTATGGCGGCAAGATCAGAGAATGAAGCGGGCATATAAATTGAAGTTGGTTACCAACTAAACCGGTGACCTACAATTTGCGTCAGATGATTAAGAGGAGTTTAAAGGAAAAGTATCCTGACAATTTGGTTTTATAAAATTTTTAAATTTGTAGTATGATCACAGAATTAAGCGGAGGTTATGTAAAAACAGAAAAGGAACATGGCATAACGACAATAGAGTTTTACCATGAGCAAAACAACGCGATGCCGGCTAAATTGCTTGAAACACTGGCCCAGACGATTCACAGTGAGGGCGTTAATTCGAGTACAAAAGTGATTATTTTAAAGTCTGGCGGGGACAGGGTTTTTTGTGCAGGTGCGTCATTTGACGAACTTGAAAATATAACTACAGCACAGGAAGGAGCGCAATTTTTTAGTGGTTTTGCTAAAGTCATTAATGCGATGCGAAAAACACCACAATTTATTATTGCTCGCATCCATGGCAAATGCCTGGGAGGAGGAGTAGGAATTGCAGCGGCTGCTGACTATGCCATTGCAGTAGAAGGTGCGGATATAAAACTTACAGAGCTGGCTATAGGCATCGGCCCTTTTGTAATAGGTCCGGCAGTGCAAAGAAAAATAGGGCTATCGTCTTTTACTCAATTAACAATAGATTCTAATACCTGGAGATCCGCAGATTGGGCCAGGAGAAAAGGTTTGTATGCAGAACTGCATCCTGAAATTTCTGGTATGGAAGATTCGATTGAAAGGCTATCATTTACCTTATCGCACAGCAACCCCGAAGCTATAAAGGAATTGAAAAGAGAGTTTTGGTCAGGAACAGAAAATTGGGATGATCTGCTAAAAGAAAGAGCCACTATCAGTGGCCGCCTTATTTTGAGTGAGCATAGCCATGAGGCGATTAAGAAGTTTAAGAACAAGAGTAAACCGGTATAGCTTACTTATCAGGAGTATCAAACGGAGTGAAAATTAAAACTAAAGGCGTCGTGCAGCGCCTTTAGTTTTAACAGATTTTAGATTTAATACTGCTTTATTCAACCGTTTTTACCTTGGTTTTTTCGCCTTTTACCTTGGTTTTTTCGTTACCCTCTTTTTCCTTCATCTTACCATTTTCATCTATTTTACCCTTATAATCTTCTCTTTTATCTTTTATTTTTACGCTTCCGTCTGTACCAATCTTCACTTTTGAGCTATCGTCTTTTACTCTCACATTTCCCGCTTTATCTTGCTTAGCTCTAAATGAACCGTCTTTCATTTTTACTGTTCCGTCTTGCTCCAATTTAGTTTTAGCCCCCGCGTCTTTAACTTTTATATCACCATCAATTTCCTCTTTCCTTTTATAGTTGCCATATCTTACTTTTACATCACCGTCTCTCTGAAATACCTTTTTATATCCTGAGGAATCTGCTTCTGATTTTGGCCTGAATTCACTGTCTTTAAACACATATCCTGCATCATCGTTGTAAGAATACTTGCTACCAATACGCGCTACTTTTCCATTAATGTTTTGTCCTAATTCGGCGATGAAAGGTGGTTGCGGCATATTTTTTAAAAATGTCTTGTTGCTCTTGTATCAAAGTGGCAAAAGGAGCGGGATTACTATCGCTTCTCTTACTGCCGAGTGTGTCTTCATTACCAATACTTGTAAGTTTTTTTTCAACAAGGCACCAAAGAATTTTCGCTAATATTGACAAACATTAAACGATTGATTAAAAATATGAAAAAGAAGCTTTTAGCACTATTTGGCGTCTGTTGCATCGCTGGTGCTTTACACGTTTCTGCGCAGGACCTTAACTGGCAGATGGGTAAAAATAAAATACCTACTGTGTGGGCCGATAGCGTTAACCCTGCTAATCCACTGCCTGAATATCCGAGACCGCAAATGGTTCGAACAAATTGGATAAACTTAAATGGCCTTTGGGATTATACTATCGTTCCAAAGGCTCAGCAGGAAACCGTACCAGTTTCTTATGCAGGTAAAATCCTTGTTCCTTTTGCGGTAGAATCAGCATTGTCGGGGGTCGGTAAAACTGTTGGCAAGGATAGCGTGCTGTGGTATAAAAGACAATTTACAATTCCCTCGAAGTTTAATAGAGAAAATCTGTTGCTTCATTTTGGAGCAGTAGACTGGTTGTGCGATGTTTTTGTAAATGGCAAACTAGCAGGCACACACCAGGGAGGCTACGACCCATTTTCAATTGACGTTACCCCCTTTCTAAAAGGGGGTTCAAATGAATTGATTGTAAGGGTTTGGGACCCATCAGACGATGGCCCACAGCCGCGGGGCAAGCAGGTGAAACAACCGCACAGCATCTGGTATACCCCTGTTACCGGCATCTGGCAAACTGTATGGCTGGAACCCGTTCCTAAAACTTATATTGTTTCTACAAAAAATACCCCGGATATTGACAAGCAGACAATAACAGTTGCGGCGCAGCTAAATAATCTTCTTGCCTCTGACCGACTAAGAATATCGGTATGGGACGGTTCGCAAAAAATAGCGGAACAAGAAATTCTTGGTAGTACCCAGGCTATTTTGCAGCTCAACGATACCAAACTCTGGTCGCCGGCCAACCCCTTCCTCTATGACTTAAAAGTTTCGGTTGTAAGAAATAACAAGGTTGTAGATGAAATACAGAGCTACTTTGCTATGCGTAAAATATCTATAGGAACAGATGCAAACGGAATAAAAAGAATTTTACTCAATAACAACTTTATGTTTCAGTACGGCCCTTTAGATCAGGGCTGGTGGCCGGACGGTTTGTATACCGCGCCAACTGATGCTGCACTGAAATTTGACATCGCAAAGACCAAAGAATTTGGCTGTAACATGATAAGAAAACATGTAAAAACAGAGCCGGCAAGGTGGTACACACACTGCGACCAGTTAGGCATGCTCGTGTGGCAGGATATGCCTAGTGGCGACCTGGGTGCACGATGGGAATCGCGCCCTGGAGTAGAAGGGGTTGGTGAAGATATGGTGCGCACAGAAGCATCTGAAGCTATTTACCGTAAGGAATGGGCCGCAATAATGGATGCGCTTTATAATTTTCCATGTATTGTTATCTGGACCCCTTTTAACGAAGCATGGGGACAATTTAAAACAAAGGAAATAACTGAGTGGACAAAAATGAAAGACCCGTCGAGGTTGGTGAATAGTGCAAGCGGCGGTAATTTTTCTGCGGATGCCGACATTATGGACCTGCACAATTACCCATCTCCTGCAATGCCGACCGTGAGTTTATTTGGTGCTAAACATGCGCTGGTATTAGGTGAGTTTGGTGGTTTAGGTCTGCCTTTAGATGGGCATACCTGGCAAGACAAAAATAACTGGGGGTACCAAAACTTTAAAAGCCAGGATGAGCTTTACCAGAGATACGCTTCGTTCATTGATCGGCTTCCCGCTTTAATAAAAAAGGGACTGTCTGCAGCCGTGTACACCCAAACCACAGATGTGGAAGTAGAGGTAAACGGGCTAATGACTTATGATAGAAAAGTAATTAAGATGCCTTCTGAAAAACTAAAGGCATTGCATAGCAAGCTATTTGACCCATCGTTAGTGCAAATGAAAGCGGCAACTGCCTTTGTAAAATAAAAAAAAGTGGCACGAACAGGGTGCCCTGTCTGTGCCACTTTTTTACAGTTCCTTTTCAAAAATTTTCCCCGTATCCTTATTTTTCAGGATCAGCTTTTTTGCTCCGTAATGTGTCATTTCCTCTTTAATTAAATAATTATCGGCATCATATTCAATCAAATGGCTGTGTTTCGATACGCCTTCCTGTCCTCTCCAGATTTCTAATTTTACAGGTTCCCAAAGCTTGCTTTTTGCTGATTTATAACACGCGTCAAGAATTGCATTTACTACATACCCGTCGTAGAAGCTTTCTTTTGGCTGGTAGCCTTTTTCCAAACTATTGAACATGTCCATGAACATATGGTTGTAACCGAGTTCGTTCAATTCATCCCCCACCGGAAATAACCATCCGGTATTGCTTTCTGATTTTTCAGATACGTAGTCAGCTCCTTTACCGGTTGTAAACATTTCAAGACCAGTACGCAAAAAGTTGTTAGACCATATTGTTCCTTCGGTTCCCATCACTTCATCGCGCAGATCAAGGCCTCCGCGAAACGTCCAGCTTACTTCAAACTGAGCAATTGCACCATTCTCATATTTTATTAGCGCTATCGAGTGGTCTTCTGCATCTATTGGCTTTACCTGCGTATCGGCCCAACACATCACCTCTACCGGTTTAATGTCTTTGCCAATATAGGTTCTTGTGATTTCTACACAATGGCACCCCAGGTCAAGAATGCAACCGCCACCAGCTTGTTCTATGTCCCAAAACCAATCGCTGTGCGGGCCGGGATGCGTCTCACGCGATTTTGCCCATAATACTCTGCCCAGTGCCCCATTTTTTACACTTTCAAATGCTTTTAAGAATTTGGGGGTATACACAAGGTCTTCAAGATAGCCGTTGAAAATATCTGCACGCTCTACTGCCTCCAGCATCCGCTTAGCCTCTTCCGCATTTCTTCCTAAAGGCTTCGTTGTCATTACCGCCTTTTTATGTTTACAACACAGCATTACGGCTTCTTCATGTAGGTTGTTAGGCAGCGCAATACAGACAATGTCTACATCAGCATGTGCAATCGCCTCCTCCATATTTGTTGTTGCAGTTCGCACTTTATAATCTTCCGCAAATTTCTTCACCGACTCTTCACGGCGTGAGTAGATGCTTACAATTTTATCTCTATTGCGGTACCCTTGCAGAGAATCTGCATAAAAACGTCCGATAAAACCAGCGCCAAGCATAGCAATTCGTTGCATAAATTTTATTTAAATGAAATGATTAATTGTTGTACCACAAGCGGTAAAAACAGACCTTTTAACCAGTAAATCTGTGCAAAAAAGGAACGTTGGCTAAAGTACCAATATCTTATAAAACCACCTATCAAATACAACAAAAATTAAAGGTGGCGGCGTTTTAATTTCTACGCGCTTACAATAGCAACTCACCATTCATGGCATTGTGTTTTCCGCGTATAAAAGAATGTTTTTGGTGTTTCGCATAACAACCTTTTTTGCACGAAAAAAGAAATAATGCCAAGAAAGCAGTCCTGCCTGTTGCGCTGCAGGTTTTGAGTCAAGAAACTGCGCAGGAGTTGCCGTGGTAGCAGGGTGTAATAATTGATAAAGGATGCGTTTATATTTCAGTAACAGACAGAAAAGATCGCTTTTTACTGGCCTGTTTGGCCTTTTTATTATACGAAAGCATCGAAGGAAACTACAGC
>JALYZZ010000459.1 GCA_030948675.1 Bacteroidota bacterium
ATTGATAGCTCACCTATTATAAAGCAAGTTCATGCTTCGTTTCTTTTTACAATTAATCTCAGTTGTATCTTACTTTTGAAAAAAGACAGCAATTGAACATCGAAAGTAAGTTGCCTCAGGTAGGTACCACTGTTTTTACCACCATGAGTCACATGGCAGCCGAGTACGGAGCAGTAAATCTGGGCCAGGGTTTTCCTGATTTTGAAATGAGTTCAGAATTGGCTGATCTGGTGACCAGTGCCATGAAAAACGGGATGAATCAATACGCGCCAATGGCAGGGTTGCCATTATTGTGCGAACGCCTGGCCCAAAAGGTGTTAGAGTTATACAATGCTCAAGTAAACGCTGCTACCGATATTACTATAACACCGGGCGGCACCTATGCTATCTACACGGCCCTGACTACGGTTCTTCAGCCGGGTGATGAAGTAATTGTATTTGAACCAGCTTACGACAGTTATATACCAAACATTATTGTTAACGGTGCAGTGCCGGTTCTGGTTACCCTGCAATTTCCCGATTACTCTATTCCCTGGGATGTAGTAAGAAGCAAGATTACTGCGCGTACTAAAATGATTATGATTAACTCTCCTCATAATCCTACCGGAAGTGTTATCAGCCAACAGGATATTGAGCAATTAAGAAGCATAGTTGATAACACCAATATCTTTATTTTAAGTGATGAAGTATATGAACACCTGATTTTTGATGGCTTAGAACATCAGAGCATTTTACGCTTTCCCGACTTGATGAAAAGGGCTTTTGTATGCTTCTCATTTGGCAAAACATATCACAGCACCGGCTGGAAGATTGGCTATTGCATTTCATCACCATCGTTAATGAAGGAGTTTAGAAAAGTACACCAGTTCAACTGCTTTTCGGTACACACTCCCTCACAAGCAGCACTGGCAGAATATTTATTGAATAAGGAGGCTTATCTGCACTTAGGCTCATTTGTGCAGCAAAAGAGGGATTACTTCCACCAGTTAATGTCGGCGACCCCGTTCAAATCTTTACCAAGTTTCGGCAGCTATTTCCAATGTTACAGTTTTAAAGAATTGAGTTCGGCAAGTGATAGTGACTTTGCCATTATGCTTACAAAACAGTATGGCGTTACAACCATTCCTCTTTCGGCTTTTTACCAGGATGGAAAGGATGATAAGGTGATTAGATTTTGCTTTTGTAAGAAAGAAGAAACACTGGAAAAGGCGGTTGAAAAACTAAGTAAATTCAAAGGTTGACGTATGTAAGAACAAACCCAAAGAACTTAACAACAAAAAAACCTTACATTAAATGAAAGGTTTTGATAATGAACTCTAATAAGGTTTGATAAGGGTTTAGAGTTCCGGTAAGTTTAGGAAGAAAAGGAAGTGTGTTTGTTTTTTAATTGCTCTACAAATTTAAACTGCTATTGCCTTATGCTCTATTAAACTTGGATTAAAGCCGATTAAATTAAAATAAAAATAATGTTACCATTTTTCGTCAAACAGTAAAAAAAATCCCTGCGGTGGCAGGGACGATAAGACGTGCTTTCACAAAAACGACTTAGAAAGCTTTGGTAGAAATTTGAGGAATTGTAGGATCGTCTTCTCTTGACCGAATGTGTTTGCGCGGCTTGCCGCTTATAAGCTGTTGAATGACGACTGAACCAAGCACAATAGCACTAAGAAGCATAATCACATTTTTCATAACTGGTGTATTTAAGTTGTTTTAAATGATCGAACGATAATCAAGTTGATAAAAAATCTTGCCATTGCAAATAAGGGAATGCCTATTAACGGCAACAAGTACTTCTAGCTGACAACGATAATTATATGCGGCATTCGAATGCATCAATGCAGTTAGGCGGCAAACACCGTTGACAGTTCCGCAAACAGTTACACCGATGTATCTTTCGTAGTTCTAATAAGACCGATACCTGTAAAGAAAAATATAAGGCCAAGTATACCATACACCGTGATCATCTTAATGTTATAAGAGCCACTACCCCCATTTACAAAATTTACTGCAGCCGCTATTAGCCCTGCAATACCTAAAATAGTAAGTATAATTCCGAATACTTTCTTTTCCATCGTTATAATTATTTAATATAAGTTCTTTGCAAAAGGCAGGCCGTTGCTTTTAAATGAAGATAAAAAGTAACAATTGGTCCCTTTTTTTCGGCTTCCCCAATTTGTGGTTAGCACAGTTTTAGTAATTCTTTTGCTATTATTTAATTATAAAAAATTAAATGCTTTGTCAGAGTCGCCCTCCCACACAACTACAGATCTGGAGACAATAAAAAAATGGGCATAGCAGATAAAAAAGGTGGTGGCGTACT
>JALYZZ010000467.1 GCA_030948675.1 Bacteroidota bacterium
CGCTTTTATCCGCATCAACGTTGAGATAAAAAGGATAAACTCGCTGCTTAATTCGATATTTAAAGCGTCCTGGGAATGAATATAATTGAGAAAATCTTTGGTGATTTTTGTAATAGGGATATTGTAAATGTCCAACTCATCCCTTTCAATAAAAAACAGCAACAGATCGAAAGGACCTTCAAATTGAGGCAGTTTGATTTGATATATTTCTGTAGCTGTCATTTCTAAATTCTTCTAAGAGATAGTATTTCTTTATAAAGATATTTTTAAGAATACAATTGTAAGTAATTAAGAATAAACACAAAATCCACATGTGGATTAGTTATTCAAAAGAAAATTTGTTAAAACGAAATGATTGAATCAAGAGCAACAAACCTGTGGAAATAAAAAAATCCCGAACTGTATTTTCGGGATCTATAAACATGTTTATAATTTTTTTAAATAGCCATAACATCGCGCTCTTTAGCTGCCAAATGTTTCTCCACCAGAGCAATATAATTGTCTGTAATGTCCTGCACTTCCTTTTCAGAGTCTTTTGCAATGTCTTCACTCAGTCCATCTTTCTGCAATCTTTTAATCTCTTCTATTGCCTCCCGTCGAATGTTTCTTATGGCAACTTTTGACTGTTCCGCCTCCACAGCAGATTTTTTTACCAGTTCTCTTCTTCGTTCTTCGGTCAAGGGAGGAAGAAAAAGACGAATATTGACACCATCGTTTTGCGGATTTATACCGATGTTAGCAGCTATAATAGCACGTTCGATTGTTTGAAGAGTCTTCTTTTCCCATGGCTGAATACTAATGGTTCGCGCATCCATTATATTAACGTTTGCCACCTGATTTATCGGGGTGGGTGCACCATAATAATCAACCATAATTCCATCAAGCATTTGCGGATTTGCCTTTCCTGCCCTGATTTTGCCAAGTTCAACTTCAAGAAAACCTATTGCTTTTTTCATTGAGTCTTCTGCATCTTCAATTATAAACTCCAATTCTTCTGACATTGTATCAAATTTTCAGCAGCAAAACTAACGATTACGGCAATACTATAATTAGGATTAGATAAATTAGTAATTTTTTGCGGATGTTTGAAAGCTCCTAAAAATACTCCTTTTACTACTGTTTTCAGAGGAGTAGCACCGGCCTTTTTTGCAATTATATATAAGCGCTATGGAAAGAGAAATGGTTCTAAAGAACTTACCGATGGATTAAAAGAATTGCTTAAACCTTAACTCTATTTAATCTTCCTCTAATGCCGCTGCTTTTTTATCAAATAATGGCACAAGGCGTACTTTCTCTTCTTCGATAGATGGGTTCACTTCTCCTTTTATCGCACGCAGTTTGTACTTCGATTTATTATAGCTAAGAACATAAACAAAAGAAAAAAACATTGTCATTAAGGCTAGTATTAAAAAACCTGTACCGATATGCTGAAAGGTAAAAGAAGCAACTGATATCAATATTGCAGAGCTGACGCAGATAAGCGTAACGCTTTTATGATTAAATCCTTTGCTTAAAAAAAGGTGATGTATGTGATTGCGATCAGGACTAAAAGGAGAACGACCTTGTATTACCCTGATTGCAAACACCCTTAATGTGTCCATCAATGGCAGCAACAAAATGCCGAAACCAACAGCAGGTGCAGCAGTTACTGGGTACAAAGTATAATTGCCGCCGTTTTGAATAAACTTAATTACCAGGATGCTATTAACAAGGCCTATCATGAGAGAACCCGTGTCGCCCATAAAAATGCGAGCTGGATGGAAGTTGTAATACAAGAAGGCTAAAAGAGATCCAGCAAAACTAAAGCCGAGCACAGCATAAGGAATGTTTCGATTAATCAGAAAAAAGATAGCAAAAACTAGAGACGATATTAGGCCTAGTCCTCCGGCCAGCCCGTCCACCCCATCGATAAGGTTAAACGCATTGGTAATTACGACTATCGCAAAAATTGTAAGCGAACAACTGAGGATGGGACTTAGCTCAAAAATACCAAAAAGGCCGTTCATATTGGAGATGGCAAGATGCGCTTTGTAGACAAGAAGTGCGGCAACAAGTAACTGTCCGATAAATTTTTTTGTCGCAGAAAGCACCATTATATCGTCTTTAATTCCAAGGAAGAAAATAAAAAGAAATGCAGCGATATAAGTTTGAAATTCAGGTGCATCTGAAGCAAAATTCACAGTCAGCAATATACTTAAAATGAAACCTACAAACATGCCTAATCCACCTAAAGAAGGTACAGGTTGCTTATGAAATTTACGCTTATCGTCAGGTTCATCGTAAAGCTTCTTCTTTTTTGCTATAACAATAATTACAGGTATGACCAGAAAAGTTACTATAAAAGCGAATATTCCACCTACTATTATTTGTTGCATCCAATTAGCAATTTTAGGTCATTACGTGCTGCTCAGACAGGACAGCAAATTAAATGTATTTACACCTGAAAGTGAAATATTTGTTGAAATTTAATTAAGCCGGAAAATTTTAACAACTAAATTCAGCAATTGTTGTAGGACAACTACTATTGTCTTATAGCTGCTTATCGCCCTAATGAACGAAACACCTATTATTCTATTGATCCGTAACGAATTAATGCTTTAAATATTATTATAGTGTTGTAGCTAAGGAGGAACTTTTATAACACAAGTTGAAAAGAAAGTGGGTTGTGTTACTGTTAACCCAACATGTTTAAATGCAATTTTAATCAACTTTTTAAAGAGAAATCTTGTTTACTAGCTTTTCTTGCTGGTATCCATGCAGCTAAAAGTGCTATAAACATTACGGTTACTATAACCAGCATAAAATCAGTTCCAACCATTTTTACCGGATAATAATCAATTATAAAACTTCCCCCGCTTAACTTCAATAATTTATACTTCATCTGCAGCAAACAAATAATTATGGCTATAAGAATACCAGAACCGCCGCCGATAATAGCTAAAACAAAACCTTCATTTAGAAAGATCCGTTGTATATAAGCTTCGTCTGCGCCCATTGCTTTTAAAACCGCTATATCTTTTTGCTTTTCTAAAACAAACATCGTGAGGGCGCCGATCATATTAAAGGCAGCTACTACTAAAATAAGAGAGAGGATAGCATAAATAACCCATTTTTCTACCTGCATAACGGAGTACAAGCCTTGATTTTGCTGGTATCTTGTCTCGACTGTAAAATCTTTACCTAGTTCTTGCTGAAGACTTCGCTTTACGTCTTCGGTTTGTTTGCCACTATTTAAAGTGATTTCAACAGCACTATACTGATT
>JALYZZ010000484.1 GCA_030948675.1 Bacteroidota bacterium
CCATAATTGTTTGGATTATAATAAACAAGGTCCATAGATATTTTAGACGTGCCGGCACCCAAACTTTCGACTTTAATATTTTTTACGTCCCTATAATCAAACGCCACGGGTTTTTTGCAAGACAAACAAAAAAAAATTACCACAATGCTAAAAAAGGGGAGGTGAAGCCTCATAACATAATTTTTATACAAAGTAACGCTATTGCTACCGATGAACGCGCTAATAATTACAGTATCTTCACTACTAATAATATTAGAAAAGCAGCTTCCGATAGCGATTTAACTATCGTTTGCAACTTACTAAAAATATTAGCTGTGAACAAGTTATACATATCATTGAAAATGAACAATTTAGATACTTCTATAAATTTATTTGTTGATCATATTAGACGTTAAAAACTATTTAACGTGGAATATGTTTGAGAGTAGGTTTAAAAATGATTTTAATTTTACTTATGGTGATTTATATTGTTGAAAATCAGTGTTTTGCGTGTTTTGACTACTTTAAATTATTAGCACGAGAAACACATATTGAAATTGAGATAGATGATAATTTTAAAAAATCTTCGTTTCACAATCGGTATGTGATAGCTGGTGCTAATGGTCTAATTAACTTAAGCGTACCCGTAGTGGGCGGAAGGGAGCAAAAGACAAATATTGCTAATGTAGAAATAGATTACAATAGTAATTGGTCAGAAAGGCATTGGCGTAGCATAGCATCCGCTTATCGAAAGGCTCCTTTTTTTGATTACTATTCTAGTCAGGTTAAGGAAATGCTTTTCAGCGGCGAAAGAAGCTTATTGAAGTTTAATGTTTCAAATACTAATATCCTTTGTAAGTTATTAAGTATTAGCAGAGTTATAAACTTTACAAGTGCATATCGGAAGACTTATTCAAGAGAAATACAAGGGGTCGTAGATTATAGAAACAGGTTTTCGCCAGCAACTTTTCAATCGATAAGCAATGATTGGCAGCCGAGATATTCCCAAGTCTTTGAAGATCGACTTGGTTTTCAACCAAACTTAAGTATTTTGGATTTACTTTTTTGCGAGGGACCAAATGCAAAGTTTTTGCTCAACACAAGTTCTTCTGCTATGTGAAACTTTTTTTCAACGTATTCAACGCGCTTTTATAACTGTGAGCACATCTACTGTCGCTATTTTAGAAATCCAAAGTCTACTACACGACGCAGATATTTTTTATCTTGTATTACCCATGTTACTTCGTAGCTGCCTCCGGCTTCGGGTTTCAACATATACACATATACTTTATGGCCATCACTTGACAGCAGCACTTTATCCTGCGATTTTTGAACGCCGCGTTCGTAGAAAGAAAAGACTGGATTGTAAAGATCTGAGTAGGCGACTGAAGGAATAGCCACAGTATCCCTGTCTATAATCAAAACAACATTTTGAACAACTGTTCTCGGCACTTTTCCATAGTCACCGAAATAAGGCTTGTTGTCAATTTTTACCAGGTATTTTTCTTCGTAAAAGCCCAGCTTATGTTTTGTCTTTTCAAATGGAGCAGATGTAATTTTAACTTGTATGTTATTAGCTGCGAAAGTAATATAGTCGTTTCCAAACCCAGTGATGGGCAAAGATTTCAAAGGCTGTTTTCCCACACTCTCTTCAATGCCGCCCATACTAAATGAAGCAATGTCGCCGCGAATATCTTTTTCAATAATTCTTGTAAATAACTCTTTTTTACTCCTATAGTCAGGATAATCTCCGCCTTGCGTAAATGCATATTTAGACGTTAGAAAACATAGAGACACTGAAAAGAGACGCATAATTGTATTATAAGTCATCCTTAAAACTACCTTTTTAATCAAAAGGAAACATTTGAAAAATAACGGAGTAGCGAAAATTATTGTTAATAATACTGCTGATGGATGTAAGTTTTAATGGTTAAAACCATTATTTGTTTAAAGCGTTATGCGAAAAACTAGTCCTATTCAGCGGCGATAATGCCATCCTCGTTTTTTCTAAAAAGCAATAGTCAACATCCGAAACTAACCACATTATTTTAACATCTTGAAGATTTGATTCTTTTATACTAATGAGTAACTTGTATTTTTAAAGTCATACAATGAGAAGTAAACGGACGATTGCAGCAAAAGTTTACGAAGTTTCTCTTAGAATTGCCATATTGGAAAGGGAAATAGCCCAGGTAGAAACGGGTGCAAGGGATGGAGATTCTATTAAAGACAAAATATTTGATTTAAAACGAAAATTGCGGCTGTTTAGAGAAGTGCTAAGAAATTACCCATCTACCCCATTTGATTTTCGCAACGTCTGCTGATGTAGTGATTGTTTTTAAAATATCACAGCCAATTAAAATCAAACTCTTTAGCAATTATTGAAGTGATAAAAAAAGGACAAGTCCTGCTTTTTATCAATCAACGGTATTTGTACCATGATCCCGTATTGAACAATAGTACATTTTCATCTTCTTTGATCCAGTCGTTTTTGTGTAACTTTTGCATAGCGATATAGGTAGCACTTCCTTCAGGAGAGAGGAGCATTCCTTCGGTACTGGCAATTTCGCTTATACCATCTTCTATTTGTTGCTCACTTACGGTTGTTACAATACCCTTGCTTTCGTCAATTACCTGTAACATCAGGTCTTTGGCAAACGGAAAAGGAACAGCAAGACCATAGGCTATTGAGGGTTGAGGATTGTAGTCCGCAGCAATATTGCCGGAGTTAAACATTTGCATCATGGGCGCACAGTTCTCGCTTTGTACTATTACCATCCTCGGCAGTTTTCCCACTATCCATCCAAGCCTTTTCAGTTCTTTAAAAGCTTTCCACATTCCTATTAATCCTGTACCACCGCCAGTTGGATAAATAATTACATCTGGCAATTTCCACTTTAATTGTTCTGCAATTTCAAAACCTAATGTCTTCTTCCCCTCCAGCCGGTAGGGCTCTTTCATGGTAGACATGTCGAAATAGCCTTTTTCTTCTGATAATTGCTTTGCCAGTTTTCCGCACTTATCAAT
>JALYZZ010000495.1 GCA_030948675.1 Bacteroidota bacterium
TTTCCTCGATTATGCGATATGTATTGGATGAGACCAAACACGATACGGTTCCGCTGGATAAAGAAATTCAGTTTATCAGGCATTACATAGAATTGCAAAAAGTAAGGCTAACTGATAAAGTTACGATTGAGTTTAACGTAGAAGGCAACACTGAAGAAAAGCAAATTGCGCCACTCATCTTAATTGCTTTTGTTGAAAATGCGTTTAAATATGGGGTAAGTACAAAAGACACGTCAAAGATACTTTTTGAGATAAAAACAGACGCAGATAGCATTAATTTTAAAGCGGAAAACAATTCATTAACACCCGATAAGGGAAATGAAGACAACACAGGAATTGGTATTAAGAATACAAGAAGGCGGCTTGAATTGCTGTATCCCAACCGCCAAGAACTCTCTGTAAAAGAGGAAAACAAAAAGTTCATTGTTAATCTAACACTACATCAATAATGCGCTGCATAGCAATAGACGATGAACCATTAGCCCTGCAACTAATTACGGAATATGCTTCGCGTATTCCTTTTCTTACACTTGAAAAAACATTTACCGACCCTGAAGAGGGAAAGGTATGGTTGCAACAAAACGAAGCGGAACTATTGTTGCTCGATATACAGATGCACGACATCAATGGCCTGCAATTCTATAAATCACTCCCGAAAAAACCGCTTGTTATTTTTACAACTGCCTATGCCGAATTTGCAGTAGACGGGTTTAACGTGGATGCGGTGGACTATCTTTTAAAGCCATTTGAGTATGATCGTTTTTTAAAGGCGGTTTTCAAGGCTCGGGAGTACCATGAATTCCTTAGCAGCCAGGAGTTGCAAATGGCTTCTATTTTTGTAAAAGTAGATTACCAGTTAATGAAAATCAATCTAAAGGATATTGATTTAATTGAAGGCCTTGACGATTATATCAGAATTCACGTAAAGCCAAAGCCCGTGCTAACGTTAATGACTTTAAAAAGCCTCCAGGAAAAACTACCCTCGCAGGAATTCATAAGAATTCATCGGTCGTACATAGTACCGTCTGCAAAGATTGAAAGCTTTGGAAAATCGAAAGTGAAAGTATGTGGCAAAGAAATTCCGGTCGGAAGCAGTTACAGTGAAGTGTATCAACAACTGCTTAAGTCAAAAGGCCTGGAGCCATAACTATCAATAGCTACCAGCTCGGATATCTTCCTTTACACAATTACCGAAGATTTTTCGCCAACTCCCACAAAACGATGCCAGCAGCAACAGAAATATTGAGAGAATGTTTCATACCATGTTGCGGTATTTCAATACTGCCATCCATAAGCAGAAGCACCTCGTCTTGCACCCCCTTTACTTCGTTACCAAACACAACAGCAATTTTTTCTTCTGTCGTTACTGAAAATTTTTGGAGTGAGATACTTCCCTCTGTTTGCTCTACTGCAAAAACCCTGTATCCCTTTTCTTTCAATTCGGTAACCGCTTCGACTGTTGTTGCAAAATACATCCAGTTAACCGTTTCTGTAGCACCAAGGGCGGTTTTATTAATGTCTCTATGAGGGGGCTGGGGAGTATAACCGCATAAAAAAATAGCCTCCACCAGAAAGGCATCGGCCGTTCTAAATACGCTGCCCACATTGTGCATACTGCGTATATTGTCCAGCACTGCTATTACCGGCGTCTTATGGGCTTGTTTAAATTCTTCAACCGACTTTCTGCCCAATTCGTCCATACTTAATTTACGCATAGGGCGTAAATTAAACAAAATACCAGTTTACGCAAGTAACGACTTCAGTCAATTCCATGCATAAAAAAATCCGCCTTATCATAACAAAGCGGATGTAAGTATCAGTGAAATCCTTTTAGTTTTTAATTTTTTATCACTTTGACTTTTTGAATTACGTTGTGCGAGTCTTTGATCTGAACGATATAAATACCCGATACAAAGTCTGCAAATGATAATTGTTTTTGATTAATACCAGGTACCAAAATCATCGGTTCAGCTTTTACTTTTCTACCGGTAAAATCAAATACTTCAAGTGTTGCTTTCTGCTGTTCTTTAGAAGTAACATTAACCATTACCATAGATGAAGTTGGATTTGGGTAAAGATTGGCAATGGCAGTGTTTTGGGTGGTGAAGCTTTCAGGAGCTACAGCAGATGTTGTGCTTGTTATACTAGTTGCAGGAGCAGAATTAATACAACCTGTGGCAAGCTTAAATGTTGTTGAAGCTGTTTGACCATCAGGATTGGTCACTGTTACTGTATAAGTCTGACCAGATGAAGCGTTAGCAATTGTAAAATCAGCGGTTATTTGCGTTGGATTAACAAACTTTATATTAGCAACTGTCACAGTAGGATCATTAACTGTCACGTTTAGGTGATTGTATTTAATAACAGAAGCTGGATCATCTGCACCGGGGTCAAAAAATTCACTGTTATTTGTCGATGTTCCATTAATAATGACATGTGTAGTGCCACATCCTACAGGTGTATTTGCATCAATAGAAGGTGTTGCCGGAGCTGGAGCTTTTAATTGTGCTGCACGAACCCCCCATGCATCTTTTGTGGCAACGTATTCGGTAAATGTCCACATTGTCATATCGTCTGTAGGATCTACTACGGTTTGGGTATAATCTCCCCAGCGGTTTGCGCCCGGGTTATAGGTAGAGGTGGTATTGGTAAGATCAACAGGACTTTGAAGCGTTGCAACAGCATCTGAGCGATACCTGCCTGCCACGCCTGCCTGTGCGTACTTGGCTGCTCCGGCGGAAGTAAATCCCATAATGTTGTGCCCTTGCCCGCTTAAAGCAATAGTAGGATAAGTATAGTTTACAGCGGATGAGGCAGCGTTTACACCATCGTACATGGTTGCACTCTGTACAATTGCTGGTGTAGTAGAAGACAAATTACCTATTTCCATCCATAATGCACCATCTCTATCGCCAGTTGAGCCGCCAATGCCGCTACTATTTAGTAAAGTGCCTTGTGCCACCCATAGGTTGGCCGAACCTGATATTTTATTCTTTTTAATCATTGCAGCAAATAGTCTTCGGTCTCCGCCGTCAATAGCAGTACCGCCTAAAGTAGGAACAGTTTTAGGGGTATAGGTAGTTGGGGTAGTGATGGAAATATCTGCAGACAAGGTAGGCGCCCCCGATGTCACATAATTTACTCTTTTAAGTACCAGCTTTGAATAGACTGTCTGTGATGCTCCGATGAAATAACCACTGTTTGCTGCGGGATCGTCGTTTTGTACGCCCTGGGGGGTGTACATATTGGTGTTTGTTTTTGCGTGCGGAAAAGATGTAACCGTGAGTGAACCGGAAATTAGACTCGCCTTATTAACTACCCATATGTTGCATCCTGAAAAGGTGCGCCCTGATTTAAACATGTTTCCACCTATATACAAGTAATTTTTGTCAACGCCTAAAGTGGGATAATCATAGAAATCCTGAGAGGAACCTCCCGTTTGTGAAATATTAAAATAAAAAATATCAAATTTACTGTTTGCATCAAGAGTCCCGGTGGGACTTACTGCTACACAACAATAATTATTTGTATTATGATTAATGTCAATTGCAACAATGAACCACCTGCCGGAAAGTCTGTCGTATCTGACGTGAGGATCGCTTATTCCGCTTATTCCAAGGGAAGCATTAGCAAAAAAAGCATTGAGGTCAAGATTTATAACTGCATCTGATGTTTGGGTAGAACTTCCTGTTGGTGTTGCAGCAGCAGGTCCGTTAACAGATGGCTTGGTAAATATTTTCATCCGACAATTAGCGGTAACAATTAGTTGAGTAGCCCCTACGTCACCATTGTTATCAGGAGGTGTGTAAGGAGACTCTCTCCCGGCAACCGTAGCATAAGAACCCCAGATAGCAAGAAAATTACTCGTCGTAGCCTGTGTAGTTGAAGTACTGGTAGTGGGGCCGGTAGAAGTTGTGGAGCCTACTAATGTTCCATATCTCGACACCGGCTTGGCCTCGGGGTTTTGCATCGTCGGTTCCGGTGCCTTCGGTTCCGGCCTAACGGGGATGATAACATGGTCGGGAACCCGGCTTAAACCGACTTCTTTCATTACATCACCTGCCGTCTTGGTAATTCCATGAATTCCTGTTACGGTAGTTCCCGTTAATTCTCCTCCTGCCTGCGAAAAAGAATAACTGCTTAGTAAAGTAAAAGAGCTTAGAAAAAAGATGTTTTTAAGTAGATTATTTTTCATATTTAATTACAGATTTGTAACTAAATATAAATTTAATAGATGGGCGGTATTTAAAACGCGGTCCTTTTAATCTTTTTTTAATATTACAAGCACAATAAAAAGGAGGAGTGCCTACACCCTGATTTTTTTATTGTATCAGCTTTGCAATTTTGTCTAATGGTAAAGCGTTTGCGAACGACATTAATTCATTTTCAGAAGTATTGTTTACACTCATCGTAATAAGAGCGTTGCTTAAGGGGATCTCAAGCTTATAGGATGCCGTGTTTGTATTGCTGTTATCCTCCTTTGTAAGCCTCGATTTAAAACCCTGAACTTTTAAAACCTTGCTTTTACCATCACTGCCCAAATTGGCCAGGAGAGGCGAAGTTAAAAACGCATTTAAAGTTCCAAGCAACGGAGAATTATTCACTATTTCAATGTCTGCTTTTTTCGTACCTAAACCATAACTTCTATGGATAGTCGCACCAACAAAAGTCACATTTCCCATTACGTTATCTTCTTTTACATTGGCCGATAGCGTATCCAATTTCGGTGGCAGCAACTTTATTACCTCTTTGCCTATAGTTATATCCATTTGCACAAGCATTTGCTGCAGGGCAAAGTGTGCATCTTCAAGTTTGCCGGTATTGTAAGCAGTTTTAGCAGCAGCAACATCTTTTTTAAAATCCTGGGCATTGCTGGTTACGGCAAAAATTATTAAGAAAAACGTAAGTAGAGTTTTCATTTTAAAAAGTATAGATAGTTAGTGGTTTATTTTTCTCCGAGCATTTTTTTAATTCCGTCTATATCGAACACATTTACGGCACTCATCATATCCTGTTCTGTAGCGAAATTAACGCCGTCAAAAGTGATCATTCCTGACTGGCCAATTTGAACTAATACAGTGTAACCGGTGCTCTGGTCATACTTAATTACCGCTTTATTTCCCTTTACTTTTATCTGTTTAAAATCTTGTGTCTGACCGTTAGATTCAGTCAAATTGCCGGCAAATAAAATATTCATAAAGCCGGCGTATGCTGAATTGTTTCCAACCAAAACAGCTAACTGCTTTTCGTCTTTTTTATACATCCGCTGTATCATTAGGTTAGCCCAGCCCCATTGCGTACTTGTTACCCTGTCTTCAAGCGTATCTTTTGCCAGTCCTACTACGCTTTGCGGCAACGATTTTAATATCTCTTTACCCATTTGAATTTCAATACCCAATAATGCCTGTTGAATGGAGTACCGGGCGTCGCTAAAATTACCTGCTGCATTTGCTGTCTCCGCCTCTGTTATCTGTTGGTTTACATCCGGAGGAGTGGTATTCTTCAATCCTTCACCAACTTTGTTTGTCGGGCGGCCACTTTTGCTGCTGTTGCCTGCACCGCCGTTAGCCGAATTGTTTGAAGGGTTATTTGTACCAGCAGCGTCATTAACACCTACGGCCTGGTCAATCTTCTTATCAACCACCTTATTGGTTACATCCGCCGCTTTATCTCTCAGCTTCTTCATAAAACCTTGTGCAGAAGCACCAGCACCAATACACATTGCAAACCCTAACACTGTGGAAACAAGGGTTATTTTCTTCATTTTATTTGTTTTTAAAATTTACATATGACACGAAAAAAAATTAGTGCATGACGCCCCTCCGATTATATTAGCGTTTACATAACAGGCAGATATTGGACTTATTGATATTCTAATTTAAAAACAAATTGTAAAAAATCCTAGTAACGCCAACAGTAATTGTTGCATTTAAGCGCAAATAACCACAGCTCGGGTAGAAGATTTTTTTCCATGGAATTCAGTTATTTTCGTCACTTCTGCTACATTGACCCCACAAAATGAAATTAGCTAATAATGTTTGCGACAGGTTTTAAAACAAAAAAAAGCTGGGGTACCTGCCTCAAAAAGGTTGCATAGCAACTTTCACATGTAATTCACACGTTGTGCATAACGTAGTATGAATTTTGAATATTGAAGGATTATATTTGATTAGATGAAAACAAGTGCTGAAGGTTTTATTAAGACCTCTCATAATTATTACAAAAATTAAAAAAAAATCATAATTTGACCGACACTATCATTAACCTTGAAACAGTAAATCCCATTGAATTTTTTGGTGTTAACAACGGGAAGCTGGATCTTTTAAAAAAGAAATTTCCCCTGCTTAAAATCCTGAGCCGCGGTACGCAGATAAAACTTAGCGGTGCACCCGAGCAGATTGAAACGGCAAAAGAGAAGATTGATCTGATACTTCAATACCTCGAGCGAAACGGCCACCTGAGTGAAAACTACTTTGAGCAGATTCTGGGCGGCGATGACGCAGAAGTAATCGATAATTTTGTAGAAAGAAATCCTAACGATATACTTGTATTTGGACCTAATGGCAAGACTGTAAGAGCAAGAACTGCCAATCAAAAGAAAATGGTACAAGCGGCGGACCGAAATGATATTTTATTCGCCATTGGACCTGCTGGCACCGGTAAAACGTACACTGCGGTTGCGCTGGCAGTAAGAGCCCTTAAAAATAAGGTTGTAAAGAAAATTATACTGACAAGGCCTGCAGTTGAAGCTGGAGAAAACCTGGGTTTTTTGCCCGGTGATCTCAAAGAAAAAATTGATCCTTATCTGAGGCCCTTATACGATGCCCTAGATGATATGATACCAGCAGATAAGCTTGGCTATTATATGAGCACAAGAACGATAGAAATAGCACCCCTCGCTTATATGCGAGGTCGTACGCTCGACAATGCATTTATCATTCTCGATGAAGCCCAGAATACCAACGATCTTCAGTTGAAAATGTTTTTGACAAGGATTGGCGCTAGTGCCAAAGCAATTATTACAGGCGACCCTACACAGGTTGATTTGCCTAAAAACCAAAGAAGTGGGTTAGAAAAAGCTTCACGAATATTAAAAAATATAGATGGTATCGCACACATAGAATTGGATGAAGAAGACGTGGTGCGACATAGGCTGGTTAAGGCAATCATTAGAGCATACGATCGGGAGAAAGAAAAAGAACAGCTACCAGGTTTTAATGGTAATAGCAGGTAATTAATCAATCTGCCATAAATAGATTTTTATACAAGAGGTGACCGAAATGTCGCCTCTTTTTTTTGACCTTTCGATGCTGCAAACACAAGTCTTTTTTATCGCTACCTTTATCGCTCACAAAACATGCAATGAAATATTCACTTTTGTTTCTCGGGTTCTTAGTATTGTTTTCGTGTAAAAATACTGATGATGAGTACCACAAGCCTGAAAGTGCTATTGATGCGGGAAGGGAGTTTATACAGCAAACATTAAAAGGGAAATTTAATACTGCTAACAAGTACATGCTGCAGGATGAAGACAACCAGTTTTGGCTGGCAAAATGGAGCAAAGAATTTAATAAAAGCAGCGAGCAGGATAAAGCCGGTTATAGCAAAGCAGCCATCACTATTTATGAGGTTACCGACGTTGTTCCCGATAGTGTTACGGTGATAAACTTTAGCAACTCTTACAAAAACAGGCGACAGAAAATTAAAGTCGTTAAATCAAACGGAGAATGGAAAGTAGATTTTAAATACACTTTTTCCGGCAACCTTTAACGTACTTGCCCCATCTACACTGGAACAGTTTTTTTACTCTCTGTGCGTGCCAGTGAAATTTTAGGGTGGTGAAGCAATTTTCTCTTCCTGCGCCTTTCGTTTTGCTGAAACCAGATTTGCAGGGAGTTCAATAAAATTTCAATCTATTAAAAAATATGCAAAAGTTAAGTAATGTGCTACATCCCTGGCATGGAGTAGATGCGGGAGAACAGGCTCCCAGAATAGTAAATGCTGTTATCGAAATTCCGCAGGGATCGAGAGCGAAATATGAAATTGAC
Organism: Bacteroidota bacterium; assembly: GCA_030948675.1. Lineage (GTDB taxonomy): Bacteria > Bacteroidota > Bacteroidia > Chitinophagales > Chitinophagaceae > Segetibacter. The sequence goes on from JALYZZ010000495.1 coordinate 8,049, forward strand.
AAACCGAGTGGACTGCTGCGGCTAGACAGGGTTATTTATTCGTCCTTTTACTACCCGTCCAACTACGGTTTTATTCCTCAGACGTACGGCGACGATAAAGATCCGCTGGATATTCTTGTTTTATCAAGTCTCAGTATTCAGCCTATGTGCCTTGTTACTGCTAAAGTAATCGGGGTAATGCAAATGATTGACCAGGGTGATGGCGATGATAAAATCATTGCAGTCGCCGCGAATGACCCATCAATTAATTACATTAATAACATCGAAGAACTTCCAAAACACTTCTTTAGCGAATTGAGGCACTTTTTTGAGGAGTACAAAGCCCTGGAAAACAAAACCGTTAAGGTCGAGGAATTCCAGGATAAAAGCATGGCGCTAAAGATTATACAGCAGGCAATGGATGCTTACAAAGAGCACTTCGAAAACCAGTTATAATTACATATCTACAAACCGTGTATGATGTCTGTTCAAACAATCCTTTTGCTGGTGCTGGTAGGTATAGCAGCGGGTATTTTAAGCGGACTCATAGGTTTAAGCGGAGGAATTATAATAGTTCCTGCTCTTGTGCTTCTTTTTGGTTTTAGCCAGAAAGAAGCACAAGGCACTACCCTCGCTACCCTGCTTTTGTTAATCGGGCTTTTTGCCATGTATGGCTACTACCAGCAGGGGCGTATAAAAATAAGTTTTGCAATTATTGTTGCGGTTGCTTTTTTTATTGGCAGCTATTTGGGAAGCAGGTTTTCTTTTACGATAAGTAAACAGAAACTAAAGAGAATTTTTGCAATCACTATTATGCTGCTTTCAATTAGAATGCTTTTTTTTGAGCAACAAAAAAAACCAGCGCCGCCTACAGCCAAAGAAAATACAAGCAGCAAAATTTCAAATTAGATCAGCAGCAATGCTTGCAACAATTCTTTTTATCAGCCTAAGTTTATGCGTTCGCTTTTTGGTATCGGTATTAATTATTCCCAGGTTATCAATCGTGTCTATTCTTACTTTGCCCGATGCATGAATAATGGTATCTGCATTTAGCAATATGCCAACGTGAGTAATTTTTCCAGCGTTATTGTCAAAAAAAACAAGATCACCTGGTTTTGCCTCCTGCAAAAAGCCTACTTCATCTCCCTGTGTCGCTTGTTGAGAAGCGTCTCGAAGAAGCGGTATATTCAGGCATTTAAATACAAGCTGAGAGAAGCCGCTACAGTCAATTCCAAACACCGACCTGCCACCCCACAAATAAGATGTATTAATAAAAGTAACCGCTATTTTGTTGAGCAAACCAGTATTCATACTATTCTCAGAGGCTTTCAGGATTAGCCCGTCATACTCCACTTTGTATTTGCCGATGAAATCACTCTCCGGTAACACGCTGCCAAAAGGAATA
>JALYZZ010000504.1 GCA_030948675.1 Bacteroidota bacterium
TTCCAGGGGCGGCAGATACAAGGTTAGCTACGAAGAAGGCAGTAACGGTTAGGATGCTTCCAAATCTATTTATTTTCATTTGGGGTGTATTTTTAGCGGTAAATGTAATTAATGAACAAGAATCAAAACTGATTTTACAAAATCCTTATACTTTAAAAAAACCTTACAATCTATCATTAAAAGGCGAATAAGGAAAGCGCGTAAAATAGGATTTGAAGATTGTATTAGTGGTCCGAAGTGACAATCTTTGTTTGTTTTGCGAAGTATTTAGTGTCCAAAAAAAATGCATAAACGTTCTTTTTTTAGAATGTGTCATAATATAACGTCGTTCACTGAGTTTGATACTTTCCATTTACTTTTATTCGTTTTAAAGCAATCTAAACCGTTTGTATGGGTGCAAAACAACTTAACAGGTCGTTGGGTATAAGGATGGTAATTGTTGTTGTTATTGGTAATATTATTGGGTCAGGAGTCTATAAAAAAGTAGCACCTATGGCGGCGGAGCTACACTCTTCGGGTTGGGTACTGGTGTGTTGGTTATTAGGTGGTATTATTACTCTATTTGGAGCACTTAGCAACGCAGAGGTAGCCGGTCTTCTTGCAGATACCGGGGGAGAATACGCCTATTACAAAAAGATTTACAATAAGTTTTTTGCTTTCATATTTGGATGGTCTCTGTTTTCGGTTATTCAAACGGCTGGCATCTCTTCTTTGGCTTATGTCTTTGCCCAATCTTTTAACAGTATTTTTCCTTCTTCGCCTTTACTTTCTTCATTAGCTGGTTTCAATATAGGCGCGGTCTTTTATCCTTTTGCAGATTTCAATGTAAAACTTACAGCCATTGTGCTTATTATTTTGCTAACTATCGTTAATGCCCGTGGAATTAAAACAGGTGCGGGAGTAAGCAGCGCTATTTTAGTATTGGTATTTGCGGGAATATTTTTAATAATTGGGGCGGGTCTTTCTACTGGTCATGCCCATCTTAACCGGGCCTTTGACCTTAGTACAACTAATAATACCCCTGTTACTTTCAGTGCAGTTTTTACTGCCATGCTGGCTGCATTTTGGGGCTACCAGGGTTGGGCTTCCGTGGGTTATGTTGGTGGTGAAATTAAAGACGCCAAAAGAAACATTCCAAGAGGAATTTCCATTGGTGTCTTTATTATTATTACCTTATATATGCTTGTAAATGCAACTTATCTTTCATTGCTTGCAATTCCTGCTTTAGAGGACATTTACAAAGCCGGAAATAAGATTGCGGCGGTTGAAGCAGTCAAGTCTTTTTGGGGGCAAAACGGAGCCTTATTTATTTCTTTTCTTATTCTTTTAACAACTTTAGGCTGCACAAATGCTACTATTTTGTCCAGCAGCAGAACCTATTTTGCCATGGCAAGAGAAGGATTATTTTTTAGTAAAGCCGCGAACTTAAACAATGCGCAAGCACCAGCAAACTCTTTAGTTTACCAGTGCATTTGGGCGTGCCTGCTTATCCTTTCCGGAACATTTGACCAGTTAACTGACATGATCATTTTTGCTGTTTTCATTTATTATGGAGCTACAACACTGGGCGTTTTCATCCTTAGAAAGAAAATGCCAGACACCCCTCGCCCTTATAAAGTTTGGGGCTATCCGGTGGTACCGGCAATAGTAATTTTGTTTTGTGCAGTGTTGTTTATTAATACCATTTTCGCACGTCCTCGTGAGGCTGCCATTGGGGTAGTGCTAATGTTAACGGGAGTACCAATGTATTTTTGGTTTAAGAAAAATAATAAACAGGTATCGGTCTCATCCGCGAAATAGTATCAAGTTTACCTATTGTGAACCCCATGCTTTTTTTAGAAATTTTAGCAGGTGCATGATCAAGAGGTTATTGTGTATTGACCGTTTTATGCGAGCTTTTTGAGGGCTTATATTTTTTCTTACGACCAACGCAACTTCTGCTTTTTTTAACATTAATTGAATACAAATAATATCTGTGCAAAAATCCATCCTTTCCTAAATTCATTTATATTTATTGTTTACTCATTTAATTTAACCATCAGCCAATTTATCTCCAATGAAATACCCTGCTTTAAAAAACTTTATCAATGGTGAATTTTTATCTTCAAATTCAACGCGAAAGCTAGAAGTTATCTCCCCGGTTGACGGTACCCATTTATCAGATGTAATAATGTCTGACGCAGCCGATTTGCACCAGGCCGTTGAGGCTGCAAGAACTGCTTTTCATAAGTGGAGCAAAACACCGATCAAGGAAAGAGTACAGGTCTTTTTTCGTTATAAATTCCTCTTAGAAAAAAACTTGCAGGAGCTAGCACAAATATGTGCAGAAGAAAACGGCAAAACTTTGAGCGAGGCTGTTGCAGAAATTGAAAAGTGTATTGAGCTAACAGAGTTTGCAACTTCGTTGCCTCAACTAATTACCGGTGAAGTGCTGGAGGTAAGTAAAGGAATTGAATGCAGAACAGAGCGTGTTCCTCTTGGGGTTGTTGCATCTATTGTTCCATTTAACTTTCCAAGCATGGTTCCTAACTGGACGATTCCAAATGCAATTGCTTTGGGCAATTGCATGATTCTAAAGCCCTCAGAAAAAGTACCGGTAAGTAGCGGGCGAATTGCTGAGCTGCTGAAAGAAGCAGGGTTACCGGATGGGGTTTTTAATGTGGTGCATGGAGATGTTGAAATAGTGGAGGCCATATGCGATCATCCGGGTATAGAGGCGGTTTCGTTTGTGGGCTCAACAAAAATTGCAAAGCTGGTTTATCAACGAGCAACCAATAACTATAAAAGATGTCTTGCCCTGGGTGGAGCAAAAAATCATTTAATGGTAATGCCGGATGCCATACCCGCCATGACGGCTCAAAATGTTGTTGCCAGCATGAGCGGATGTGCAGGGCAGCGCTGTATGGCAGCATCGGCAATGGTAGCTGTCGGAGAGGTAAACCACATCATTGATAAAATATGTGAGGAGGCAAGAAAAGTGATTCCGGGTGAAAACCTGGGAGCGGTGATTAATAAAGAAAGTAAAGACAGGATTGAAAAGTATATAACCGACGCCGAAAAACAAGGGGCTAAAATATTAGTTGATGGTCGTGGTGCAAAGGTAGCTGGTAAAGAAGATGGCACATATGTTGGGCCGACGATTATAGATTTTGTAAGCCCAAATATGGCGGTGGCAAAAGAAGAGATTTTTGGACCTGTCATCAGCATTATGCGGACCCGCACGGTAGATGAAGCGCTGGCGATTGAAAATGCGAATCCCTATGGTAATGCCGCATCAGTTTTTACCCAAAACGGAGGGGTAGCACGTTATATTATTGAACGGGCAAGCGCAGGTATGATTGGGGTGAACGTTGGTGTGCCGGTTCCACGTGAGCCCTTTAGCTTCGGAGGATGGAATGAAAGCAGGTTTGGAGTTGGCGATATTACTGGTAAAAGTTCTATTGAGTTTTGGACAAAGTTGAAGAAAAGTACAATTAAATGGAACCCTGAGGCCGGAGTAAATTGGATGAGCTAACAGTCGTCTTGATTTTAAAAACTATGAAGCTGAAGCTACACAAAGCTTTCACTACAGACAATAGCATTGCAAAATCAATTTTAGCTGCTGGATCAGTTTTATCGGATAAGATTATTTGAGTAAAATTACTTTATCAGAGGGCAACGAGTTATGTTGGAGGTAAATCTTGCGGAGCTATACCGGGTTGAAACGAAACAATTAAAATGGCAGGTACGAACAAATATTAACCGTTTTCCTAAAGATTTTGTGTTTGAATTATATTGAAAGCAGAAACTTTTAGGAGTCAAATGGGCACCTCCAGTTGGGGAGGCCCCAAATATAGCCCAATGGCTTTTGCAGAACAACGTGTTTCCATGCCTTCTACAGTTTTAAATAGTTATATCGCTGTTCGGGCGCACACATAAATCATTCGCATTTTTTCCAACTTGGAGCGTTAGTCTTAACAAATAAAGACATTCTGCTAAAACTTGAAAAGCTGGAAAATGAGGTAACAGAAAACAAACAGGGTATAGCAATAGTATTTCAAGGGACTAAAGCAGTTATTGGAGCGATCTAAACTAAAAAGGACAATGATTGGATGTAAACCTACTGATGAAAAACAACGATGATAATCAATGTAAGTAAATTGGAATTAGACTAACCAAAGCAAATACTTAAAAACACCTCAAAATGATTGAAACAATTTTGCCATCAAAAACAGAAACTGAAGAAGTAATCCAGGATAACCTTGACTACACATTATTCTCGTGGAGTAAGCAAAAAGGTATACATCCTATTGCTGTAAAGTACGGCGAAGGTGTTTACCTGTATGACTACGATGGAAAGCGTTACATTGATTTTTCTTCAGGATTAATGAACGTAAACATTGGTCATGGAGATCAAAGAGTAACACAAGCTGTAGTAGACCAAATGCAACAAATATCTTATGTAACCCCAAGTTGTGTTACAAAAGTTCGCGGAGATTTGGGTAAGAAGCTTGCCGCGATCTGCCCGGGTGATCTCAACAAAGCTTTTTTTACTTTATGCGGTGCCACATCAATAGAGAATGGAATTAAGCTTGCAAGACTATATACTGGCAGGCACAAAATTCTCAGCCGTTATCAATCCTACCATGGCTCATCAAACGGGGCAATGACAGCCAGTGGAGACCCAAGAAAGCTACCTGTCGACTCACAGCAGGCGCCAAACTTTGTACATTTTGATCTTCCCTATGCCTACCGCTGGGAGTATGGAGAAGAAAATTTATTGAAAGAAGCTGTGGCATCGTTTGAGCGAATAATTGAATATGAAGGCCCGGCAAACATTGCCGCAATTTTATTGGAAGGTCAGTCTGGCACCTCCGGGTGTTTATTGTATCCGGATGGATATTTAAAGGCAGTTAGAGAAATATGCAATAAATATGGAATCCTGCTAATGTTCGACGAGGTTATGAGTGGCTTTGGCCGCACAGGTAAATGGTTCGGATTTGAAAACCACGATGTTGTTCCTGATATGATTGCTATGGCCAAAGGTTTGACTTGCGGCTATCTGCCTTTTGGTTGCCTTATGGTTAGCGATAAGATCGCAAAAAAATATGATGACAGCATGTTGCCCTTAGGTCTCACCTACTCTGCTCATCCTGTATCTTGTGCGGCTGCTCTTGAGGTATTGAACATTTACGAAGATGATAACCTGATTGAAAATGCAAAAGAAATGGGTGAATATTTAGATCAGCGTATGGAAGAGATGAAACTGAAGCATCCATCCATAGGCGACTGGAGAAACCAGGGATTGCTGGGTTGCATGGAGTTAGTGAAGAATAGAAAAACAAAAGAACCATTTGCCCCCTTCAATGCTAAGGCCGACGAAATGGTTGTAATGAATAAAGTTGCTGCTAAGATTAAAGAACTCGGTATGTATACTTTTGTAAGATGGGGCTTTATCTTTATTGCCCCCCCGTTGTGTGTTACTAAGCAACAGATTGATGAAGGGTTAAAAATAATAAGTGAGGCGTTGAAAATTGCTGATGCGGAAGTTATGTGAACAGGCAGTTTAACCACAGAGAAAAACGGAAGTTATGCAGAGAGAACCAATAGAAGAAGTTGCCGCAAAGACTCAAAGACAAAAAGTAACGCAAAGTCTTAGAGAAGCTTCTCGTCTTTGTGCTTTAGTGGCTACAATTTGCTACCCAACTAATCCCACAAATCCTTCATAATCCCGGTTCAAAAAAAAAGACTTTGCATGAACGAAGCAACAAATAACACAAATACTACGCTTTACAGCGAAGACCTTGCGCCTATTCCTTTAAATAAACGCACGTGGAATACCTGGAACTATGCTGCACTTTGGATAAGCATGAGTCTGTGTATACCTACTTACATGCTTGCAAGCAGTTTAATTGGCGGCGGCATGAACTGGTGGCAGGCTATACTCACTATCTTTTTAGGCAACACTATTGTCCTAATCCCGATGATATTAAATGGACATGCAGGTGCCAAATATGGCATACCATTTCCTGTTTTTGCAAGAGCTAGCTTTGGCGTGAGAGGTGCAAACATACCTGCCCTATTAAGAGCGATTGTTGCCTGCGGATGGTTTGGTATACAGGCCTGGATTGGTGGTTATGCAATGTATTTAATGACTCGTCTTTGGATACCTTCTATCGATAGTCTACCACCAATATTTCCTTCTTCGTGGACGTTGCAAACAGGGCCGGCGCTATGCTTTTTCCTGTTCTGGTTGCTAAATATGTTTGTAGTTTACTTAGGGGTTGAAAGCATTAGGAAACTACTTGTGTTCAAAGCCTTCTTTTTACCGGTTGCAGCATTGGCATTATTGTTCTGGGCAATAAGCGCAGGCCACGGTTTAGGACCAATCTTAAATCAACCTTCAAAGTTTGCAACCGATGCTGCATTCTGGAATTTCTTCTTCCCGGCATTAACAGGAATGGTTGGTTTTTGGGCAACGCTTTCGTTAAACATTCCAGATTTTACGCGATACGCAAAAAGTCAGCAGGCACAGATCAAAGGACAAATAATCGGACTTCCACCTTCAATGACGATGTTCTCTTTTATTGGTGTGGTTGTTACATCAGCAACCGTTATTATTTATGGCGAAACTATCTGGGACCCGTTGGTACTTGCAGGCAAATTTCATGGGAAATTATTAGTCAGCATAGCAATGATTGCGGTTGCTTTATCAACCTTGGCAACCAACATTGCCGCAAATATTGTTAGTCCGGCTAACGACTTTGCAAACCTTTCTCCTTCTAAAATTAACTTTAGAACCGGCGGGTTTATTACCGGCATTATTGGTGTTCTTATATTTCCCTGGAAGTTAATTGCTGATCCCAACGGCTACATTTTCACATGGCTGGTTGGTTATTCAAGCCTGCTTGGTCCTATAGGCGGAATTTTAATTGCTGATTATTATTTTGTTCGCAAACAACATCTTGACGTGAAAGAGTTGTATGCTTTAAAAGGAAGATATACTTTTAGCAACGGCTTCAATGCAAAAGCCATTGTTGCTTTGCTGCTTGGGATAATTCCTAATGTTCCCGGCTTTTTAACTACCGTTAATTTGATTAATAAAGATGCTGTGCCTTTATGGGTTTCTAATATTTATCATTATGCCTGGTTTGCAGGATTTATAGTTTCGGGGCTGGTGTATTATGCGATGTCCAGAACCGGGATAAAACAGATTAGTAACGATTATGAGGAAATGAAAAATATTCTAACGGCTCAACTGTGAAATATAAAAGAGTATTTACAAATTAAAAGCTTGGCCGCCTTCTCCTTGAGGAGAAGTACCGAGGATAAGGTTAATATGACAAAATTAATTAAAAACGGACGTATCATAACTGCCGACGCGGACTGTGTCGCTGATATTTTCATCGAAGGTGAAACAATAACTGCAATAGGAAAGAACTTGCAAATGAAGGCAGATGAAACAATTGATGCTACAGGAATG
>JALYZZ010000509.1 GCA_030948675.1 Bacteroidota bacterium
AGTTTTGTCAGCGCTACAAAAATCATCTCCCAATTTGGAGTTAAATGATCGATGTTCAAGTCATTTAAATTATTGCATATTGTAATATTGGATGTAAAAACACGGGTATTGCTTAGAACTTTATATACTTTCCTGCTTATATTTTTTATACAACAGCATACTTGCGGCCAGCAAATAACAATAAGCGGAACAGTATATGACATCACTAAAAAAACACCAATAGAATCAGTTAGCGTATTAAGTAATTTAGGTAAAGGAACTGCTACAGATTCTCTCGGACGATACTCGATAACGGTAAGCGAAAGAGACTCTATCTACTTTTCATTTCTAAATAAACCCACTCCCAAATACGCTGTATCTACAATTGCTAATCCAGGTGCATTTGATATATCCATTATGAAGAAGGTGCAACAGCTACCTTCGGTCTTTGTTAAACAAAGAAACTATCACATGGATTCTTTACAAAACAGGAGTGAATATGAAAAGATATTTAACTATAAAAAACCTGGTTTCAGTACCTCGATGAATTCAAATGCTGGAGGAATGGCAGGTATTGGTGTAGACCTGGACGAGCTCATTAATATGTTTAAGTTTAAAAAGAATAAGCGAATGCTTTCTTTTCAAAACAGGCTAGTGGCAGAAGAAAGGGAAAAATATGTAAACCACCGTTTTAACAAAGGTCTGGTAAGAAAACTAACAGGATTGCAGGAGCCTCAGATAGATGTTTTTATGAGCGAATACCGCCCAACACTAGAAATGACGTTGCAATTTAATGACCTTGAGTTTGGCCAGTTTATAGTCGAAGCATTTAAATATTACAAAGCTGGAATTAAGATAAACAGATCAGTTTTTAATAGAGAGTTGCCGTAGTTTTCTAAAAATTGTTTTGATCGTCATTTTCCTCTAAGTTTTCCATTCTGTCTCCTCCAAGGCTGTAATAACTATTCTCTTCGTCTCCTTGCCCTGCTGCATCCTCGCCTTCCACATCTGCATCAGGCACATCAAGATCTTTTCCAGTGACTGGTTGCCAGCCTTTTGATTTTAAATCCTCGTCTTCACCCATGTCCTGGTCCTGGTCCTTTTCACCCAAAATTGCCAAATCTTCTGGGGTCACATCCGCATCGTTTCCGGAAACCATTTCAATACCCTCGCCTTCCTCTTCCAGTAACTGTGTAAAATCGGGTTCTATTTCCGGCGTTCCTTCAATATTCTTTAGGTAATCAGGCGCGATAGTATGTGAGCGTGTAAGATTTTCTACATCAATATCTACGCGCTCAGTATAATTTTCGGGGTTTAATAGGTCATCCTCAGCAGGATAGTGAGGATACCCAGGAAAGTCTTCATCGATCTTTTCATCATTTGATTCTTCTACTTTAGCGGGTGTGTTTATTACTTCATCCGGATCGTTTGTTGCTGGCTGAGGTTTTCCATTTGTTTCTTTTGGACCATTTTCTATTAACATATCATTTTGCTTTTTAAGTTATTATGAAAAAAATATGCCGTACGGGTTAGATAATATCAAATAAAAGACTACAGTTTCAAAGCAACGTTAACTCAGATGTACAAGGGTTAGGCTTCGAACTTAAATAGGAATAGAAGAAACCTAATAGCCTAAAGAAGAACTACAGGAACTTATAATGCAACAAAAAAAAACCGCTTGCAAATAATAACAGCAAAAAGCAGAGGCGTGAGAGCATTAATTAAAGGTAGCTGCACGCTGACTAACGTAACATAACCAACAAAAAAGTACTCATTTTTTTGCAGCGGAAATATAAAAACAAAAGATTTGGAACGTTTTGCCTTTTCTAATTTTTATATATGGCATGCTTTTATAAAAAATAAAGACTACCGTAATGATTATAAATATTTAAGTTATATGAAAAATAAACAGGTGCCTGCCAATCTATTTACAGTAGCGCCGGGCGTGTGGGGAAGAAAAGATGTTTTTGTTAACTTCTTCATGATACAGGATCTGGTAACAGACCAATGGGTTTTAGTGGATGCTGGATTAAAATGGTCGCTGCCAAAAATAAAAGAGATGGCTGCCTATTTGTTTGGAGAACAAAGTATACCAAAAGCAATTATATTAACACATGGGCATTTTGATCATGTAGGGTCTGTAGCAAAACTTGCAGAAGAATGGGACGTACCGGTGTATGCCCACCATTTAGAAATACCTTATCTAACAGGTCAGTCAAATTATCCGCCACCCGATCCTACCGTCGGGGGAGGATTAATGGCAACAATGGCCTTCTTATACCCAACGAGCCCTATTAATATTTGGAAGTACTTGAAGGTATTACCAAGCGATGGAAAAATACCGATTTTGCCCGAATGGAAATACCTCCACACTCCCGGCCATGCTCCCGGCCATATCAGCCTCTTTCGAAAAAGTGATAGTGTTTTAATAGCTGGTGATGCTTTTGTGACCACTGTGCAGGAATC
>JALYZZ010000516.1 GCA_030948675.1 Bacteroidota bacterium
GAAGTATATCGGCATCATCTATATCAAACACATCTGAATGAAGTCTCGATTTAATGTCATGTTTCTGATGACGATTTTGATTTCCTTCTGACGACCGGTTTTTAATTATGCCATAGAAGATATCAGACGATAAGGGAAATAATTTTTTTTCCGGAACTGATTTTAATTCGTTGGCAAATGATATTTTATCGATAAATGATGCAAGAGGAATGTTTGGATTTAATTTTTCTATCACACGTACACTAATAACCTCTCCTTCTTTTGGGTCACTAAAAATTTGTTTTGTTACTTCAAATATGCATACTATGGCTTTTAATTCATTATCCGCATAGCCTAATACTTTATCTCCCACCCGAAGTTTTTGAAAATTTTTATATCCTGGTCGTTTTTCCTTTTGATTAGAATAGGTAGAAAAATTAACTCCGAACCCTTTTATTAATTTCTCTACTTTCCAGTTCTTTTCATTGATTCTTATAAGCCAATAATTAGTTTTTTCATCTTTTATTTCACCAAATGTGCTGGCCTTCATTCTTTGCAGACTTAACAGAAGGGCTTGATATGTTTGTTCATTTACTTCGCCTGTTGCCGGTAACTTGCTGTCTGTCTGAAAAGCTTTCACCGCCGAGGCTGTAGAAGGATGAAAAATTCCATCAATTTCAGTTCTGATATAACCTAATTGTTTAAGAGCACTTTGTACTTCTTTTACTCTTTCACCTGTTGAGCCTTTTCTTAAAATTAAAGTTTCTTCTTTTGACTTGGCTTCTAAGTTCTCCTTTGTTTTATTTTCTAAAAACTTTTATTGCATCATCAATTTGTTCTACGGTTTTGTCGACTCTAACTTCGTCAAGTATTAAATAATGTAATTCTTGTATTATATAAGGCACTTCGATGTTTGATTCAACTATCGGGATGAGAAATTTTTTGTTGATTTCATTATCAAGATAAGACCGAGCAATACCAATTTCACTTAAAACATTTTTAGAATGAATGCTATTTTTTGTTATAAAAACAACGGTACCGTCTGCATTTCTTAAAGCATCCATCAATGCTTTTTGCATATTTTCTCCGCCTGTTAAAATCGAATCATCCATTATAATTTGGTGATAATAATTTGCTAAGGCTTGGGTGTACGGATAAACCAAATCTTTGTCTTGACTGCTATAAGAAATGAAAACCTTAGCCATTTTAATGGAATTTTAGATGTTATTTACACGTTCTTTTCCGTCACCATTGCTTTGGTTTCCTCCTCCATCTCATACACCTTCCCCTTTTGTTCAAACGCCTCTTTTAATACACTTTGCAACAACTGCGGGCGTATTGGCGGCTTTGTTGTACCTGGGTTTCTAACTGGCTTAGCTGCTGTTGCAATGTTGCAATTGCTGTACTTTGCCCACTATGTGTTGTTGTTCGGCAAGTGGAAAGATAATTACCTCTGTATTTTCTTCAGCATGTTCCTGAATAAATCATAATGCCTTTTTACTCTGACAGTATACGCATTATCTTTTAATAATACTTTGTTGAACATTCCCAACACCTTAGGCGCTATAGCGCTTTGTTTGCTCAACATGCTTAAGCCACTACCCATCATTTGTTCAATAGCGTCTTTATCGTTGCTTCGAAACCACTTTATATAAAATTGTTTGCTTTCCCAGCCCCACGTTATTACAGCAACGGGCTCTGTAAAGTCTCTGTTTATTACATTAAAGAATACACGCCTGCAATCACATTCATCACAAAATAGTTCTACAAAGGCATATTCTCCCGCAGGTAATCCAAATTCATTTTTAGATGAGGGTAAGGTAATTACCCTCGTTTCCATTTGAGCAATAGCAGGTAAATATTGGTAAAAAGGAACGTATGGCATACTGTGTTATTGATTTTAAATAATGTATTTATTGTAGGTTCTGTCTTCATTCTTCTGCCACGATACTTAATTTTTCCTCTTCCATCTCATATACCTTACTCTTTTGCTCAAACGCCCCTTTTAATATACTTTGCAACAACTGCTGGGCGTATTGGCGGCTTTGTTGTACCTGGGCTTCTAACTGGCTTAGCTGCTGTTGCAATTGCTGTACTTTGGCTACTATGCGTTGTTTCCAGCCTCCGCCTAAATCCTAATAAACTCAAGCCCTATTTTGTCTTTTCCCTGATGTGATACTCCTGTATTAATGGAATGTTATCAGGCGTTAAAGTGAAGCTCACCTCAAGATTTTCCTTTTCGCCTATCAGCACAAAACTTCCACGTAACCCATTCTCCGGAATCAATTCTCCAACCTTAACAATGTTACCCGCTCGCGCAAACATAGCCATTGCTTCTTTTTTTAGCGAGTCGGTAAAGTAATCGAGAAAAAAATTTTCTGCAAAGATGCCACTTGCTTCTGCACCTTTCCAGGACGGCAGCAATTTTACAAGTTGTTCTTTGCGTTCAATCAATATACTGGATGCTTGCAGCTGACGTGGCTGCAGGTGAGCCAGGGAAATGAGCGTATCGAGCAT
>JALYZZ010000523.1 GCA_030948675.1 Bacteroidota bacterium
TTTCTGATCTTTCTTTTTTTCAAGGGGCTGGTTCCACCTGGCGAATTGCAGGTGATGTGCGGGGAGATATTGCGCAAAAGGCAGTGTTAACTACTACTCCGGGAACAGGGGTGCTTGTGAATATTACCGATTTTAATAATCCCGGGCAGGACCTTATTACCAAGCTGCAACATGGCGATATGGACCTTGAACTAGACTATATGATGGCCCTGGGCTCTAACTCAGGAATTTATATGCAAGGCAGGTACGAGATCCAACTATTAGATAGCTGGGGAGTGATTAATCCTACAGCAGGAGATAACGGTGGACTGTATGAGCGTTGGAATGACGGTAAGCCGGATGGGCAGAAAGGTTACGAAGGGCATGCGCCACGGCAAAATGCAAGCCGGGCTCCGGGTCTATGGCAACACATGCGCATTTCTTTCCAGGCTCCACGTTTTAATAGTACAGGCGTAAAAGTTGAAAATGCAAAATTGTTACGCGTTGAATTAAATGGAGTAGCCATTCAGGAAAATGTGGAGTTATCGGGGCCAACAAGAGGAGCGCTGGATAACAACGAAGTACCAATGGGGCCATTGCGGTTGCAGGGTGATCATGGACCGGTAGCTTTTAGAAACATAAAAATAACTACCTATGACAAGCCGCGCCCCGAAATCTTAAATTTGAAATACGCGATTTATAAGGGCAAATTTGATGACGGTCAGGACTACAAAAATTTACCTCCGGAGGCACAGGGAAGTACCGTTATACTTTCGTCAAATGTAAACACCATACCCAATGAATTTTTAATAAAATATACCGGAACAATACGGGTAAAAGAACCGGGTGAGTACAACTTCAACCTGAATACAGCAGGAGGCAGGGGATCAATGAAAATTAACGGACAGGATGTAATACCTGTTGCACAAGGCAGGGGTAGAGGCAGCGGTAAAGTAAATTTGGCAGCAGGAGAATTTCCTTTTGAACTCTTGTATTCCAAATTCCTTGATTTTGCTAAACCAGCCCTGGGCCTTGCAGTGTCGGGCCCTGGCATTAGAGAGTATGTAGTAAGCGATGCAAACATTGTCTCAAACGATCCGGTCGATCCAATACTAATTAGTTCACCGGTAAATACTATTTTACGCAGTTTTGTTGATATTGATACGGTAAGGGTAACACACGCGGTAAATGTAGGAAGCGCACAACAAGTACATTACACATACGATATGGATAAGGGCATGATCGTGCAGTTATGGAGAGGAGGCTTTCTGGATGCCACGCCGATGTGGCATTCGCGAGGAGACGGATCATCGAGGCCTACCGGGATGGTACTGCGCTTTGGAAGACCAATGCCTGTGATAGAAGTCCTCGCTTCTCCCGACGCTGCATGGTCTGCCGATACAACCGGCTCTGGTTTCCGCACTAAAGGTTATATACTGGATAAAAACGATCAGCCTACTTTTCGGTACCAGGTCTACAACAATATTGTCAATGACCAGACACGAGTTCTTCCTGGCGGAAAGGGCATAAGTAGGGAAATCTCACTTCAAAATCCTGCCACAAATCTTTTTCTAAAACTGGCAGAGGCTGATAAAATAGAAACAGTTAGTGAAAACTTGTACCTGGTAAACGATAAATCGTACTACGTTAGGCTTGAAGATGTAGGAAGTTCAAAACCTGTCATCCGCAACTCAAACGGTCATAAAGAACTTGTTATTCCCATCCAAAATAAAATTAGTTACTCTATTCTTTTCTAAATCAATAACAGTTATGAGGCGCTCTATTAAAAATTTTATATTCAAATACCTTCCTTTTTTAATGCTGGCGGTAAGTATAACAGCAATTAGTTTGGAAGGGATATCGCAGTCTGAAGGGGTAAAAGAAGAAGACTACTTCAAAATTATGCGGGTACCCGCCCCTGAAGGGGTCATATTGGAAGTGGGAGGTCTCTGCACTTTACCCAATGGGGATCTTGGTGTCACCACCCGGCGGGGAGATGTTTTTATTGTCGAAAATCCAACCAGTCAACGGCCATTCTTTCGCAAGTTTGCCACAGGCATGCACGAGGTGTTGGGCCTCGCATATAAAGAGGGCGCATTGTATTGTGTGCAGCGTGGAGAGCTTACCAAACTGGTAGATACTGATATGGACGGTAAAGCCGACGTATATGAAACGATTTATTCGTGGCCACTCACCGGTAATTATCACGAGTATAGCTACGGACCAAAAATTGCTCCCGACGGATCTTTCTTCGTTACACTGAATGGAACCTGTCCTCCATTTTGGTGGCATATGCAAAGCAATGCACTCTGGAGAGGATGGGCGTTGCACATACAGGAAAACGGTACGATGGAACCGTGGGCTGCCGGGATGCGTTCGCCCTGTGGTATCAGCATGATAGACGGTGAATTGTTTTACACAGACAACCAGGGTGACTGGGTGGGTTCAGGTAGTATCATGCCTATCAGGAAAGGAGCTTTCATGGGTCATCCTGCAAGTCTTGTTTGGAGTGGTATGCCCAACTCGCCGGTAAAGGTTACCCGCGAACAAGTGTATGCGCTTAATCCTCCACCTCCTATAGTATTAGACAAAGAAGGGCAGGAAATCAAGCCGCAGAATATCGATAACGCAAAGTTTGTGACTGTTGCCGAAATCAAACAACAGATACCGGATTTAACATTGCCTGCCGTTTGGTTGCCTCATGGAATACTAGGCATCTCTAACTCTGAAATTGTAAAAATACCAGAGGGAACTTTTGGACCGTTTGCAGGACAATTACTTGTATGCGATCAGGGACAAAGTATGGTAGACCGTGTATTTATGGAAAAAGTAAACGGTGAATACCAGGGAGTAGCATGGGCTTTTAGAAGCGGCTTCCAATCTGGAATTGTTCGCCTCGCCTGGGGTAAGGACGGATCATTATTTGCCGGCGAAACAAACCGCGGATGGGGCTCTGCCGGGGAAGCGACCGAAGGAGTACAAAGGCTGGTTTGGAACAACCGCGTGCCATTTGAAATGAAAGCAGTCAGGGCAATGCCTGATGGTTTTGAAATAGAGTTTACAAAACCGGTTAATAAAAAATATGCAGAAGACTTAGCTTCATATAATGTTGAAAATTACATCTACAAATACCAGGGCATTTATGGAAGTCCTCCAATGAATACAGAAAAGTGTCCGGTAAGAGGGGTAAAAGTGTCTGCGGACGGATTAAGGGCAAGGCTGGTAGTTGACAACCTCCGCCGATACTACATCCATACCATTACTTTAAATGGTTTGCAGGACAATGAAGGCACTACAAATGTTCTTCACCCTACAGCATATTATACCTTAAATAATATTCCTGACGGACCTAAGCTTGCTGCTAACGAACTAAGCACAAAAAACTCAGGTAGAACAGTAAATTCAAAAATAGGTGTGCCAACAAAAGCAGGTACTGCCAAGGCGACCAATGCAGCACCCGAAGCAGATGGTCCATACGCTGGTACTAAAAATCTATCTGCAAAAGCAACTTCTGCAAAAACGAC
Organism: Bacteroidota bacterium; assembly: GCA_030948675.1. Classification (GTDB taxonomy): domain Bacteria; phylum Bacteroidota; class Bacteroidia; order Chitinophagales; family Chitinophagaceae; genus Segetibacter. Next base: position 3,504 of record JALYZZ010000523.1, read on the forward strand.
TGCCGCAAGTACCACTAAAGCACCAACGTTTGACGACGTGAAAAATCTGTTGCAAAAAAATACGTGTCTTGCCTGTCACAACCCAAACACCCGCCAGGTCGGCCCGGCTTATAAGGATGTTGCCAAAAGAAAATATTCTATAGCACAGCTTGTTGACTTAATTCACAATCCTAAACCCGAGCATTGGCCCGACTATTCCACCCCGATGCCTCCCATGCCACAGGTACCAAACGCCGAAGCGCGTAAAATTGCAGAGTGGATTAAATCGTTAGAAAAAGCAAAGTAGAAGTCAGTCTTGACACAATAAGTTTTTTTGTTTGTCTATCAACAGCTGTTTCTTAAGCATCTTTGGTTGTGTCACTCACTTGTACGTTATCTTTTTATGGCAGCAATTACTATTGAACAAAAAATAAAAACGCGAGCATTTTATCAATTCTAAAAAAATTACATCTTTGATGAAACAGATTTTAATTGCAACCGTTGCATTAATTACAGCTACTTCGTTAACCCAGGCACAGTCACCCGAACGGGCAAAGCCTGAAGAGACAGAGTATTATTCACCTGTTCCGCCTGTTGTTACTCCCGGAAATACCTTTAGTGATGCTCCCTCTGACGCAATCATTTTATTTGATGGACGAAATCTGGATCAATGGATTAGTTCCAAAGACTCATCTGCAGCTAAGTGGACTCTTTCAGATAACGTAATGACGGTAAATAAAAGTGCGGGCGACATTCAAACCCGAAGTGCTTTTACAGATTACCAGCTACATATCGAATACCGGATGCCGGCTAATATAACTGGTTCAGGACAAGCTCGTGGAAACAGCGGAATATTTTTGGCAGCACTTCCCTGGGGTGCGGGCGGGTATGAATTGCAGGTGCTCGACAACTACAAAAATACCACATATGTAAACGGACAGGTAGGAAGTATGTACAAACAAGCTGTACCGCTTGCCAATGCCAGCAAAAAACCGGGGGAGTGGCAGACGTATGATATTATTTGGACAGCGCCAAGATGGGACGATCATGCTATTTTGAAATCTTTAGCACGGGTTACCGTTTTCCATAACGGCGTGTTGGTGCAGAACAACACAACCCTTGTTGGAGACACCCCTTACATTGGCCAGCCATCTTACCGCAAACACGGACCGGCTGCGATAAAATTACAGGCACACGGAGATAAAAGTGAGCCAATTAGTTACAGAAACATTTGGTTAAGACCACTTTAAAAACTGGTGCATGAGACACTGACTTCGTACGTGTTGAGTGACTGCAAATAATAAAGAAGCATTGTCAGTTAAACTTTTTTATTGAAAAAATTAGATACAAGGCTGTTACAATTGTAACGGCTTTTTTTATAGCAATAAGTTGAAACGGTAATAAGATTTCATTTGATAGTAACTACTCGTATTGTCGACGGGCATTGTTACATTTACAATTTGCATGAATTATGAATTATTGGAAGAAATGTAGTAGATCCGTTATTGTGTTAGTGCTTGCAAGTGCCTTTTTTGCATGTACTTCATCTGATAAACGGGTGTATTCTTTCCGCACATTAGATAGCCAATATACAGGCTTAAACTTTTCGAATAAGCTTACTTCCACCGATTCCTTTAACTTGTTCGAGTACATGTACTTCTACAACGGTGCCGGGGTAGGCGCGGGCGATTTTAATAACGACGGCCTCATTGATTTGTTTTTTTCATCTAACCAGGGTAATAACACTTTATATCTGAATACTGGTCATCTGCACTTTAAAGATGTAACTGCAGAAGCAAAAATTCCAACGGAAAAAGCATGGAGTACCGGTGTGTCGGTGGTAGATATTAACAACGATGGCCTTTTAGATATTTATGTTAGCAGGGTAGGTAAATACGAGGTATTGAAGAGCCACAACCAATTGTTGATTTGCCAGGGAATTGACAAAAATGGAGTACCTCAGTACAGCGATAAATCGCATGAATACGGTGTAGATTTTTCTGGTTTTAGTTCCCAGGCTGTTTTCTTTGACTATGATTTGGATGGAGACCTTGACATGTTTCTGCTTAATCATTCGGTGCATGAAAAAGGCAACTATAGCCCAAGAAAAAGTTTCATAGGCACATACCATCCGCTGTCGGGCGACAGGATGTATCGCAACGATGGCAAACATTTTACTGAGGTTACAAGGGAAACCGGGATAAACAGCTCAGCCATCAGTTATGGGTTAGGAGTAGTGGTAGCTGATATTAATTTAGATGGATACCCTGACTTGTATATAGGCAATGATTTTCATGAAAATGATTACTTGTATATCAATCAAAAAAACAGCACTTTTAAGGAAGTGCTTAATGAGAAGATAATGCATACCAGCCAATACACCATGGGTGTAGATGCTGCAGATGTTACCAACGATGGTCTGCCCGAAATTATCTCTGTAGATATGCTGCCAGCAGATCCGCTTGTGCTTAAA
>JALYZZ010000533.1 GCA_030948675.1 Bacteroidota bacterium
CGGGACTCCACCCGCTTCTTTCAAAAACTGCTTCGCATTGTTTTTGAATGCCAACGCTGCCGCGTGGCACCAAACCGGCTGATGTCCCTTTTGCAAGAACTGGTGGATAGAGCGATTGTCCAATTAGGTGGATATGCTAAAGTCTGATTTCACGAAAGAAATTACCTATATCGACCTCATAAAAAAGGCGTTCAAAAAATTACCGGTTCAGGCGTTAAGATTGGAACAACACCGACACTAATAAAAATAAAATAAATTTCGGAGGTAAATGAAATAGATGTTACCGAAGTTTGGAAATATTGTTTTGCCGGTAAGTCCTACAAAAGCCTGAGATTATTCTAATTTACTTCTTCAATTTTAAAGCATTTGTTCTGCTATTACATCACTCGTTGAAATGTGTAGACATTCGTTTCTCAAGATCGGCACATCGACCAACATAAAAAAAAATCCTTCATGCTCTGAAGGATGTAGACAACATATTTTGTAACGTTTGCGGAGACGGCGAGATTCGAACTCGCGATACAGTTACCTGTATACACACTTTCCAGGCGTGCTCCTTCAACCACTCGGACACGTCTCCATATACATGCAACAAAAATAGGTATTGAAATTTACTGTCCGAATATTTTTTCAGCGTTGCCGGAGGTTATTTCTGCTATTTCTTCAAGACTTATATTTTTTACCGAGGCTAACTTTTCTGCAATGTGTTTTAAATAACTGCTCTCATTTCGTTTACCTCTATATGGAACAGGAGACAGGTACGGTGCATCGGTTTCGAGCACAATATGCTGAAGTGGAATATCTTTCAGTACTTCGGCAAGATGCGCATTTTTGTACGTTAATACGCCGCCTATCCCTAACAAAAATCCGATATCTATAATTTGTTTTGCTACGTCACTGCTATCACCAAAACAGTGAAATATGCCCCTTAGTCCCTTTGATGCAAATGGCTTTACTGCATCAATCGTTTCCTGCATTGCATTGCGGGTGTGAATGACTATCGGCAATTTGTAGATTAGTGCCAACTGCATTTGCCGGTTAAAGGCTTCGTACTGCTCATTTTTATAAGTAGTGTCCCAATAAAAATCAAGACCGATTTCACCTACAGCCACAAACTTCCTTTTTGCAAGATATTCCTCTACGATCTGTAATTCCTCTGCATAATTATCTTTTACAGAACACGGATGCAGTCCCATCATCGCAAAACACTCACCCGGATATTTTTCTTCCAGGCTGAGCATCGCTTCAATTACTTTACTATCTATCGCCGGCATATAAAATTTTTCTACTCCGGCCTTTTTCGCTCTCTCAAATACCTGCTCAAAATCATTTTCAAACTCTTTTGAATACAAATGGGTATGACTATCTATTAACCTCATGCTGCAAAGTTGATGGTTTTCAATCTTATTATATTTATATCAAACGCCAAATTGTAAAAGGGTTTTTTGGAGGCAAAGTACCTTAGCTATCGTAAAGATTAGGTTGAGAGAAATGAACGTAGCCAGTTGCAATCAAGATAGTTTTATTGTTTACGAGCTATCATTATTCAAATAAAAAATAGCCTGGATATTTATAATAGCAAAACCAGTTGAAATAAAAGTTTTAGTATCAAACATATTTTGGGCATCGATGAAAATAAAATTTGCATGAAGTGCGTTTATAATCAAGACAATGCAATTGATAGAAACACTGACAATTGCTTCATCAAAAAAGGCATTTAGAGTTCAAAAAGCAAACTAAGTTTTCATAGGGTACGGATTAAAAAAGGGCCGGGGTTTCTACCCCAGGCCCGCTTTTTTTATATTGGAGACCGAAGTTTAAGTAGGTAGTCGACTGGTAAGATAACCTTTCTTATTTCTTACCACAATGGCAATACATCTATCCAGTGGCGGCGCGCAACGATGACTGCCCGCCAATTTTTTTTATTATTTGCTATGAATAGCAGATTTATTATTTTACTTTAGATTCGCAAAGACAGGTCTTAGTTTTTTTTTGCTACAACTTACAGAAAAGTTCCCCCGGCAATGTTCATTGGAGTTTTTTTTCACATTGAAAAATGTAATTAAATCCGTATGCCTAACAACGAACAAACAGTCGCAGCACAAGCGGTCTTGATTGCTTTGGATGGAAAAAGTTTATTAGGTCATCCATACATTACAACAGGTAATGTTCAAGAGGCAAAGGTTGATACCGATACAATGAATAAAGCAGTTGAAGTATTACAACAAGCTGGTTTTAGCTGCCACAGGTCTTATCCAACTTGTTCAATAACCGGTAAGCAGGCATTATTCGAAAAAATATTTCACTTACAATTTGGCTCAGCCGTTTATCAATCTGGTACCTATATATATCCTCTTAATAAAGCCACCATCCCCGATTCTTTAAAGCCGTGGGTGGCAGATGTTGTATTTGGAGAGCCGGTAGAAACTTTTGAATAGACTTTTTTTAAAGGAGATAGAATAATAGTTCTTATGGAAAGTTCTGCAACCAACGATAAAGCAACTCCTTCACTTCCTCCATTGGTGTTTGCCCACGCGTCGGTACTGTCCGTAGGCGGGGTCTCATTATTTGACTCGACGGAGCACATTAACTTTTTTACTGTTCAGAATTACTACTCGGAAGATTACATGGTGCAGAAAGCAGTATATATGTTGAGGGCTTACGGATTTTTTATTATGGCAGTAAACGGAATAACCATATCTATAAGTGCTGCGGCCGCAGTGTACGAAAAGGCTTTTGTAACAAAGCTGCGGGCGGAGGAATTGCCCGTTTTAAAAGGGAAAGGGGAGGAAGATACCGCAACTTTCATTTTGCCCCGTGATGGAAATGTGCCAGGCACAATAGATGTGCGCAAGACGGTTTTTAGTAGTGTACTTGAGGGTGTTTCTATTAATGAACCTGTTTATTTCATGAGCAATTTTATTGCCCCAAAAAAAGAGTATTGGCATTTGTCCGTTCCTGGTGATGTGTCAGTTGCCATTAATGCAGATAAGGCACACAGAATAGGTATTACTGCACGTGGTGTAAAGGCAGTAATGGTAGACACAGGCTGGTACCGCCATCCATATTTCGAACGAAGGGGGTATGTAGCAAATCCGGTAGTACTGGGGCCAGCTACAAACGACCCTTTTAATGACACAGTTGGCCACGGAACAGGTGAAAGTGCCAACTTATTTGCGGTAGCCCCGGATGTGAATTTTACCATGGTAAAAATGAATTTCGTTGATAACGCAGGCGCTTTTAACACTGCAGTCAATCTAAAACCCCATATAATCAGTTGCAGTTGGGGCAACAATAAGCCTACAGGACCTTTAACCGGCAATGACAAAGTTTTGTCTGCCGCTATAGCTAACGCGGTGTCTCTTGGCATTACGGTCGTTTTTTCTGCTGGTAATGGACATTGGGGATATCCGGGCCAGCACCCGGATGTTATTAGTGCTGGAGGTGTATACATT
>JALYZZ010000538.1 GCA_030948675.1 Bacteroidota bacterium
ACATAGCGATCTTAACAGACCGTTATCAGGAAAGCAAGAAATTTTACACCGAAGTACTTGGTTTCACCATTATCAATGAAACCTATCGGAAAGAACGGGACAGCTACAAACTCGATCTTGCAATAAGTGGAGAATACTGTATAGAGCTTTTTTCATTTCCTGAGTATAAAGAAAGGAACAGTTTTCCCGAATCTAAAGGGCTAAGACACCTTGCGTTTGCAGTGGATAGTGTGGAAGAATGGATCATATTTTTGCGAAGCGAAAATGTAGATGTACAGGACGTAAGAATTGATGAAATAACAAACAAAAAATTTAGTTTTTTTTACGATCCAAACGGGCAACCATTGGAATTGTATGAAGGGTAAGATTTACAATATACATGACTACAGAAACAGCAAACGAACTAACAAATAACGAAAGTGGTGTAACGGGACAGTATAAAAACTGGTTCCTCGATTATGCTTCCTACGTTATACTGGAGAGAGCGGTGCCCGCGATAGAAGATGGTATGAAGCCGGTGCAAAGACGTATACTTCATGCGATGAAAGAGATGGATGACGGCCGCTTCAATAAGGTAGCGAATATCATTGGGCAGAGCATGCAATACCATCCTCATGGTGATGCTTCCATTGGCGATGCCCTTGTTAATATGGGGCAAAAGGAGCTGTTGATTGAAACACAAGGCAACTGGGGAGACGTAAGAACCGGCGATGCCGCCGCAGCACCGCGTTACATTGAAGCGAGACTAAGCAAGTTTGCATTAGACGTTGCTTTTAATAACAAAACAACTGAGTGGCAGCTTAGTTACGACGGAAGAAAGAATGAGCCGGTCACTTTACCCATGAAGTTTCCAATGCTGTTGGCACAAGGTGCCGATGGTATTGCCGTAGGCCTGTCCACAAAGATTTTACCTCATAATTTTTGTGAATTGATTGATGCTTCTATAAAGCATTTACGGGACAAGTCTTTTACCATCTATCCGGATTTTCAAACAGGTGGAATGATTGATGTTTCTAATTACAACGAAGGAAAAAGGGGGGGCAAAGTAAGGGTAAGAGCAAAGATCGAAGAGATGGATAAAAAGACGCTTGCCATAAGAGATGTTCCCTACGGCGTTACAGTTTCTACCTTGTGCGATAGCATTGTCAAAGCAAATGATGCAGGTAAGATCAAGATAAAAAAAGTAACAGATGCTACGGCTGCTGATGTGGAAATTATTATTGATCTGGCCGCGGGTATTTCTCCTGATATCACCATTGATGCACTATATGCCTTTACCGATTGTGAAGTGAGTATTTCACCTAATGCATGTGTTATAGTTGAGCAAAAGCCACATTTTGTAACAGTGCAGGAGCTGCTGGCTGTCTCTGCCAATAATACTAAGAAACTGCTTGAAAAAGAGCTTCAGATAAAGCTGGGCGAGTTGCAGGAGAAGTGGCATTATACATCGCTGGAAAAAATCTTCTTCGAAGAAAAAATATATAAAGAATTAGAAAAAAAACATGAGACCTGGGAGAAGGTATTAGCAGCTATTGAAAAAGCATTTGTTCCTTATGCAATAAAATTAAGACGCAGCGTAACACGTGAAGATGTGTTGAAGCTGACGGAAAAGCCGGTACGCCGTATTTACAGGTTAGATATAGATGAATTAAATGCCCAGATAAAAGGGATTGAAGGCGAGATTGACGAGGTGCAATACAACCTCGAACATCTTACTGATTATGCCGTTGCTTACTACGAAGGATTATTAAAAAAATATGGAAAAGGAAGGGAGCGTAAGACAGAGATAAAACAATTTGATGTCATCACCGCAAGGTCAGTCGCCATAGCAAATACAAAGGTGTTTATGAACCGCATCGAAGGGTTTGTTGGTCTGAGTTTAAAGAAAGATGAGTTGATTGCAGAATGCAGTGAACTGGACGACATCATTGTTTTTACCAAAGCGGGTAAGATGAAGGTGGTAAGAGTATCTGATAAAGTGTTTATTGGTAAAGACATAATACATGCGTCAGTTTTTCAAAAAAACGACGAACGCACCACTTACAATGTAATCTATGTTGACGGCGCAAGCGGTATTAGTTACGCCAAGCGCTTTAATGTTACAGGTATTACCAGAGACAAAGAATACGATCTGACAAAGGGCTCGGAGAAAAGCAGGATACATTATTTCTCTGCTAATTACAACGGTGAAGCTGAAGTTGTAAAAATTCTTTTAAGTCCAAATAGTGCCGCAAAGAAAAAGGAGTTCGATTTCAATTTTGAAGAGTTGGATATTAAAGGTCGCAGTAGCATGGGCAACCAGGTAACCAAACATCAGATAAGGTCGGTGAAGTTTAAAGAAGCTGGCAGAAGTACCCTGACGGGTAGAAAGCTGTGGTTTGACAGTAAATTTGGCAGGTTGAATAATGAAGAAAAGGGAGAATACCTGGGCACATTTGAGGAGGAGAAATTATTGCTCGTTTACGATGATGGCAATTACGAGATAACTGACACCGAACTTACCCAAAGGTTTGAACCTGAGAAAATTTTATTGATAGAAAAATTTAATCCTGAAAAACCAATTACCGCTATTTATCTCGATGCCGAAAAAGGGCAATACAACATTAAAAGGTTTAAAATCGAAACAACATCTGTAAAAACAAAATTCCTGTTTATAAAAGAAGGAAAAGGCAATCGGCTGGAGGCAGTAACGTCAGATGAAGATCCTGTTTTATTGTTACATACCGGAACGGGAGCAAAACAATCTACTCAAAAAATACAAATTGGTGGATTTGTAGAAGTAATGGGATGGAAAGCTATTGGTAATAAGCTGGTCAATTATAGTAAAGATGTAGAAATGGAATGGGAAACCAGGGCCAATGAGGGTGACGTGCAGACGAAGTTGTTTTAAGATACCTCCGAAGTTAAGCGTCAGATAGATTAAAGATTGGTTTAAAGTCAATCTTTAATCTATCTGACGCTATCAACACTCGTATGTGCTACCGTTCAACGCACTTATCTCGCTTTATTCCCCGAAGTGATATAGCCACTAAAATTTATATTCTGCCTGTTGTTGCTACCTACCTGTAAACTTGCATATCCGTCAGGCGATATCGTTAAATACATTTGCCTTACATCCTTTGTATCTTTTGGCAAAATGGTAATCTCCCAACCTCCTTTTTTTCTTTCTTTACTATCATAGGCAAACCGGGTTGACGTAAAATGAATACCTCCATCCATAGGGTCAATGGGAGCAACATAAGCACGGCCATAATAAGGAAGATCCGAAACGACGGTGTCACCAGAAATCTTTACACTATACACGGAAGTAAGGTTAATCGTGCGGCCACCTGTAGGAAAAGCAGTTTGCGCAATAAATGCATAGCTTTTAGATGCAACAAGGTTTTCTATCTGTGTGCGCTTTTCCTGTTTTTTATCTTCTTTAAGTCCCTGTCCACTCGCTACAAAACCACTTAAAAGTAAAGCGATCAACACAACTGAAATTGTATGACCCGATTTATTATTCATCATTTGCACTGGCATTGTTTGCAATGGTGGTCCAAAGTGCATACCAACTAACAGAAGCAAAAATGGTTTTAAGCAATTGATAAGTTAAAGTAAACTATTGGCTTAAATAGCCAACATGTGCGTAACATTTCGTGCCTGTGCTTTTTATCAACAATAGCCCCTGTATAGGCTCTTTCAAGCCTTTACAAACGCCTGCTTCATTCGCAAAACCTCTAATTCGGTTATATTTGTTAAGCATAGAAAACACATGGCTAATCGTATAAAGAAGAAGAGTCCGCCGGCTCCCAACCCTGCAAAGTTGTCGCCCGACAAGCAGGAGGAAGTGACGGTAAAAGAAATTGTGAAGGATGAGCGTACGTATAAAATTGCCGGTACGATCAGTCTTCTTGTAGCGCTATTTTTATTTGTAGCGTTAACCTCGTATGCCTTTACATGGCAGGACGATCAATCGCAGATCTTCAAATTTGGAGGAGTTAAAATTTTTAGTGCAGATGATGTTCATGTAAACAACCTGCTTGGCGTACTCGGTGCCTACACAGCTCATTGTTTTATTTATAAAGGTTTTGGAGTTGCTTCTTTTCTTTTTTGCAGCTTCTTTTTTGTGCTTGGCATAAACCTTCTTTTTGGTAAAAAAGTGTTTTCCCTTAAACGCAACGTCAGGTATGTTTTTACCGGCTTGATCCTAATTAGTATCACGCTTGCATTCATTTTTAGAAACAGCCATTTCAGTTACGGCGGTGCGTATGGAGAATTGATAACAGACTGGCTGGTAAAGTGGATTGGTGTAGTGGGTACAGG
>JALYZZ010000542.1 GCA_030948675.1 Bacteroidota bacterium
GTCAAACGCCATGGCCATTTCCGGATCTTTATGACCAATCGTGTTTTCGTCAGGATTTCCTCCGTTCATGCAAACAAGCCTGTCAAACATCAGCTTTAAATTACTGGTTGGGCTGTACCAGTTTATCGGAGCAATAAATGCCCATGCATCGGCCATATCTAGTCTTGCATACATATCCAGGTTCCACATCAAGTCTTTTTCACTCCAGCTATTTTTACTGTAGCAGTTGCACGGCCATACGCACAAGGCCATAGACGTAGATACACATGCATTACAGCTTTGAATTTTCTCCCTGCCATACACATTGCCGAGGTCTTCATAATCAATTTCCCAATCCTGCGGCACCATTTCAGCCATCTTTAGCATTAGCATCCTTGACTTTGAGTCTAGTCCCGGACAATTGTATTGCCTGCGTTGTGAACCTGAAATGATCAGTATTCTAAATGGTCTTTGATCAACATGTAATGCTGCGTTGTTGTCATTTGGTTTCATATATTGTTTGAAACAATTGCTCGTTAAATTTTGTTGTGGCTAACTTTAATTATGAGTTGGTGGAATAACATAGCTTCATATTATACCGCCATAGGAGAGAAGTATCGTGTAAATCCTATTATTTTTATCGGTATCCATGTGGTAGCAACGCCTCTTTTTGCCGCCATTGTTTATTGGATAATTTACAACAAAAAGCAGCAGAAATCTTTACTGCTTCCATCAATCTTGGCGATTTTTGTTTTTAATGCAGCCAGCATATACCTCATCATTTTCGGGAAAAACATACCTGCTTACATTTATTTAATTGTAGCATCATCAGCTATTATAAGTGGATATTTTAGTTATCGGAAAATAAAAGAAAAGGTAGCCGCAATAAAGCCATAAAACTATTGATCCACGTGTGGCTACAAAGATGTGTGTTAATTCTGCCTATTCCTTCATTTTCACTTTACATGTTGGTTGATGCAGCACCTTGAAATTGACTGATTTTGCTATAAAACACCATTCATTTGCTTTTCTATGCTATGATTGTGCTTCGTCAATCATAGCGTGTTTGGCTACAGTAACAATAGGGTAAAGCATCACCTCCGTAAATTGTCCGTTACCGCCTGTATTCTCAACCATTGTACCTGTCGCTTTGTCTGCGTAATCAACCACAACTACCCCTGCCTCTGCGCACAAGTGCAAATACCAGAGCATATGACACCCCGATAATGATGCAACCAGTAGTTCTTCAGGCGTGTATTTAGTTTTATCTCCACGGAAAGCGGCGTCGGAAGAACATTGTAATGTTGGTTTTCCCTTAATAGATACCGTGTGACTTCTCTCGTAAGACCGGTAAGTATTGGTGCCCTCACCTGTGTTTCCTGTCCATTTAACCTCGATTACATAGTTGTGTTGTTTTTGCATCTGGTAAAGTTGAAACGATGACAGCTGGAATAGTTGCACAAAAAAGTTGCAACAAAACATTACGCTGCTTTGAACTCGGGTAAAAGCAACGCATCCCTACCATCGGCTCCACTAAAAAGACTACTGTTTTTACCGACTTTGCAATGGTATTTCCTTTAACTTTAATACCCTGGCTATTACTAACTGCCGCTTTGCCCTGTTGGCACAAACTATTAATAAAATAAAAAAGTGGAGTATTCATCCTACATACTACGTTTTGGTTGTACGCTTTTAGGGGAGCAAAGTTGTTGCAAAACCATCACCCTCCTAACATAAGAAAACGATTTAAATGGAAAAAAGCAGAAGGAACTTTATCATCCAATCGGCGCTTGCAGCTTCTGCTTTGTCGTTAGACATACATGCCAATGCAGCAAAACCACCCTTTTTTAAAACCATTTTTTTAGGCGAAAAGAAGGTTCATCCGCTGAAGGTTTCTATCTTTTCAAAAAATCTTCACTGGCTTAACTGGAACGAAATGGCTGTAGCGGTAAAGCAAATGGGCTTCGACGGCATTGACCTTACCGTTCGCCCGGATGGTCATGTGCTTCCTGAAAGGGTGGCCGAGGATTTACCACAAGCGGTGACTGCGATCAGAAAACAAGGGCTTGAAGTATACATGATTACCACTGCTATCACAAAAGCTGCTGAGCCAACTACCCCTGCTATTCTTAAAACAGCCGGTGAACTCGGTATAAAAAATTACCGCATGGGCTGGTATTCTTACGATAAGAAGCTTAGCATAGCCGACAATCAATCAAACTTTAAGAAGGAACTGCAGGCGTTGAGTTTATTGAATAAGAAGTATAAGATTCACGGCGATTATCAAAATCATGCTGGCGGCTATTTCGGGGCAGCGGTACTGGACTTGTGGATGGTATTAAAAGACTTAGATCCTGCGTTTATAGGTAGCCAGTACGACATAAGGCATGCAACGGTAGAAGGTGCCCATAGCTGGCCGGTAGGCTTTGGATTGTTGAAAAATTATATCGCCAGCGTTAATTTTAAGGATTTTCAGTGGGCAAAAAAAGATGGTAAGTGGCAGGAGCAAAACATGCCCTTAGGCACTGGCATGGTTGATTTCAGTGCTTATTTTAAAGCCCTTAATAACAGCGCTTTTAATGGACCGGTTTCATTGCATTACGAGTACGAATTAGGAGGTGCAGAAAATGGGTCTACAACGCTCACTATACCTAAAGAACAAGTTTTAAGCGCGATGCAAAGGGACCTGGAAACCTTTAAAAAAATGTATCATGAAAGTTTGGTATAGTCGGGTGCATGATTTGATTGGCCAAACTTCCATCATTTGCAAAAGCATTTATCACTACTAACACTATACCAACAACTTCTTTCGTATTGTCGATTTGGCCATCTTGCCACTGGGCGTTATTTGTCGTCATGCAAAATGCTACTTATTGTCCTCTAAAAACATTTCACGATTTCTAAAATTGTGTTCGTATTAAAAGCTTTGAATTCTTCGCCTGGTTTTGTATTTTGATTCGCTGATCTGTAAACTTTCCCTTTTCCAAACATTCTTTCACCTATCAAAAACAATAAAATGCTAGACCATCTTGTTTCTGTGCCTGAAACTTCGCCTTCATCGCTGATGCAGCAACAGCGATATAAGGATGCGATAGAGTTATTAAAAAGTATCAATTACAGCGAACCATCTGCAGACAATCTAGCTATGCTTGCCCTGGCTTATTTTCATACTGAGCAATATGACCTGGCTGCCGCCAATTACGAAAAAGCGCTTCAATTAGATCCGTCAAACAAAGATTGGCAGGAGATGGCGCAGCATGCAAGAAACAATGCTGTGTCAGAAGTAAATGTGCCAGTGCCTGAAGTATACTATTTTGAACGGGATAAATTATTAAGTAAGCCAGTTGTGCCTGACAGCGCCTTGCCCCAAAAGCCTTTGCCTGTAACCGGTAAGCCAGGGTTATTAAAAAAACTACGCGTAGCTCTTGGGAATGCAGCGGGAGCAGTCGCAACTGTTACAATGGAAGCAGTAACTACAAACTATGGAAAAATAGCTGGCTACACAGGTAAAATCTGGACTAACTGGTACAGGCGTCCACTGCTGCTAAGTATTCTTACGCTGGCATATATGAGGGAAAAGATAAACGCACACAACCTTAAGTCTGCTTACCCCAGCAATACACTTGTAGGGTTTCAGGCCGACGGACAAACTGCCCCCGAGGGAGCTAAATATTTTAGAACTGCCGACGGAAGCTGGAATAATCTGGATAACCCGAAAGAGGGCGCTGCCGGTACGAGGTTCTCAAGAAATGTGGCTGTAGAAGCCATTAAACCTGAAACAGGTGAAAGATTGCTAACGCCAAATCCAAGGGAACTAAGCCGGCATTTGCTAACACGGACTGACGGAATGAAAGAAGTTTCTTTTTTGAATCTACTGGCTGCGTCATGGATACAATTTCAAAACCATGACTGGATCAACC
>JALYZZ010000563.1 GCA_030948675.1 Bacteroidota bacterium
ACTGTAATCATTGTCATATGTTAAGAATACTGACACCTATTTTCCTTGGGTTGCTGCTTGCACTACAATCGTTGTCGCAATTAAAAGTAAGCGACAACAAACGATACCTTGTCACGGCCGACAACAAACCTTTTTTCTGGCTGGGCGATACCGGTTGGGAGCTTTTTCATAGGCTTACCCGCGAGGAAGCAGATAAATACCTGAAGAACCGCGCGGAAAAAGGTTTTACGGTAATACAGGCGGTAGCACTTGCTGAACTGGACGGACTTCATGTGCCTAACGCTTACGGAGAATTACCACTTGAAAATGATGATCCTGCAAGACCGAGGGAAGCCTATTTTCAACACGTAGATTACATCATCAACAAAGCGAACGAATTGGGGTTGTATATCGGACTGTTACCCACATGGGGCGATAAAATATTTAAAGACAGATGGGGAGCAGGGCCGGAAATATTTACAATTGATAATGCAAAAATATATGGTAAGTGGATCGGCAACCGGTATAAAAATAGAAAGAACATTATCTGGATACTTGGCGGCGATAGGGTACCAGATGAAAGGGCAAAGGCAATCTGGCGCTCTATGGCCGCGGGCATAGAAGAAGGAGTGGGCGGGCATGATAAAGCTATAATGACATTTCATCCGCAGCCAAACGAAGTGTACGAAGGCGGCTCCTCCGCGTACTTTCACAATGATGAATGGCTCGATCTAAACATGCTGCAAACAGGCCACTGCCGCGAAAACAATATCTGGGACAGGATAGAGGCAGTATACAATAAGACTCCGGCAAAACCCGTGTTAGATGGAGAGACGTTGTACGAAGACCATCCCGTTTGCTTTAACGCAAAAGACCTTGGCACCTCAAGCGCTTACGACATTCGCAAGCATGCTTACATCGATGTTTTTGCCGGGGCTTGTGGTCACACGTACGGTTGTCATGATGTGTGGCAGATGTATGCTGCTGACCGTGCTCCTGTAAACGGTCCACACTTTCCATGGTATGTGGCGATTGATCTGCCTGGCGCCGGGCAAATGAAATACCTGCGACAGTTAATGGAGTCAAGACCTATGCTTGACCGTGTGCCTGACCAAAGTTTAATTAAAGATGCGCTGGGAGCCAACAATCGAATACAAGCCACACGAGGTAAAGAGTACCTCTTTGTTTACACTACCGAAGGCAAGCCAATTACGGTAAACATGGGCAAAATTTCAGGCAAAGAAGTAAAGGCTTTCTGGTACAACCCAAAGAACGGTGAGAGCAAAGACATCGGCCGTTTCCCTAATACCGGACAACAAATGTTTACTCCTTCAAGTACCGGCTATGGTAATGATTGGGTACTGGTATTAGAAGACTTTAGCAAAAACTACACTCATCCATAAAGATCGTAAGAGGCTATTGTTGCCGTTAAAAATCAGCAAAAAAAATTGTAAAATCAGCATGAAAAATGAAGTAACTGTTGCGTAATTTGAGTTGCAATTGCGAATTGTTTTCGGTGTTACCGGATAAAAAAAACAATCACACTTGTTGTAGAATTAAAACGAGAATGATGAACGAACGAAAGACTTGCCTATCTGCAGCGGTCGTTATAATACTATCAATTGGCTGCACCCCAAAAGCAGGTAATAAAAGCGATGCTAACAAGAATGCATTGGCAGGTAAAAAAGGTGTAACGATAGAATGTACCTCTAACGTACCCTTAAGGCTTGGAGTGGAAGCACCCTATCAATCAAAAGCGGTTACAGTACAAGCAGCCAAACCAGGCGACAAACAACACGCAGGAATGGTATGGATTAATGGAGGGGAGTTTATGATGGGTGGAGACAACGACCAGGCAGCACGTGATGAATATCCAAAACACAAAGTAATCGTTGATGGCTTTTGGATGGATGCGACAGAAGTGACAAACGCACAGTTTGCTGCATTTGTAAAAGCAACTAATTATGTGACTACTGCCGAACGAGCACCTGATTGGGAAGAACTCAAAAAAGAGCTTCCTCCGGGGACTTCCAAGCCGGACGAAAGTTTACTGGTTCCCGCTTCACTTGTATTTATGTCTCCTGAAAATGAAGTTCCTCTAAACGATGTTAGTCAATGGTGGCAATGGAAGAAAGGAGCAAGCTGGCAACACCCGCATGGGATGGGTAGCGATATCACGGGCCGCGAAAATTTTCCTGTTGTACATGTCTCGTGGTACGATGCCCAAGCCTATTGCCAATGGGCTGCCAAACGTTTGCCCACGGAAGCAGAATGGGAATTTGCAGCAAGAGGAGGAATGGAAAATAAGATCTACCCATGGGGAAACGAGTCCGTTGACGAAGGTGTTACTAAGTGCAATAGCTGGCAAGGGCATTTTCCTGACAGGAACACGGTGAAAGACAATAATTTTTACGCCGCACCAGTTAAATCATACTACCCTAATGGGTATGGCTTGTACGATATGGCAGGCAATGTATGGGAGTGGTGTGGCGATTATTATAACAACACTTACTATAGTACCGTCGATAAACCAGAGGGTGTAAAAAATCCGAAGGGTTCTGAAAAAAGCTACGATCCGGACGAGCCGTATGCTAAAAAACGGGTTATCCGCGGTGGATCTTTTTTGTGCAACGATAGCTATTGCTCCGGATACCGTGTTGCAAGGCGAATGAAAAGCAGTGAGGACAGCGGCCTTGAGCACCTTGGGTTCAGATGCGTAAAAGCAACATAAACGTCACTCCAGCGAACCCTTTTAAATCCGTTTTTTTGTATGCTGTTGATGGGTAATTTCTTTTTTAGTTTGCATTTCTGCGAGCAATAATTTATCAATCGCCTTCTGGTTGTTTATTTCTTTGTGCTTTTTTCAATCTCAACAGTGATTTCTTTCGCTTGTGCTATAT
>JALYZZ010000564.1 GCA_030948675.1 Bacteroidota bacterium
GCCTTGATAATCTTTCCGCTTCCTGAAGACTTTAAACTAATGTTGGTTGCAGCGCCTTTGTAATAAATGTTGCCACTACCGCTCACTTTGGCATCGATGCTTTTATTTGCATATACTCTTATATTGCCACTGCCGCTTACATGGGCAAAAACATCGTTACAAGCCACCTCAGCGCAATCAATACTGCCGCTGCCACTAATGGTTGCATCAATGTTATTGGTGCTCTTGCCTTTTACAGTGACATTGCCACTGCCTGAAATATTAATCTTTGTTTCGTTAAAAGAATTTATTCCCATATTAATGTTTCCCGACCCGGATACCGCAATATCAGTTCTGCTGTCGTTGCTAAAATCTCCGCTGCCGGTAATGTTTCCGCTGCCGGAAACCCTTAGTCTTGCAACTTGCTTAAGTGATGCATGCACTACAATTTTGTTTTTGGTACTTATGTTGACCTTGCTCCTTGTCTTAACTATCAGGTTACCGTTTTCTACCGTTGTCTCTATATAAGGAAGAATGTTTGCATCTGCCTCTACCGTTATTGTTTTTGAGTCTCCGTAACTTAAATCAACGCTTGCATTGCCCGACACAAAGACGCCGGTAAAGCCACTTACTTCTCTTATTTCTTTTTTTAAATTGCCATCGCCAATAATTTTGTCCTGCCGGGCAAATGCAGATACTGAGGTAACTGTTACTAATAAAACGAGTAATTTTTTCATGACGATGAGTTTAGTGTTAATAGATGTGTATGTAACGGCCGAAAAAAATATAAGTTACAGAAAAATCAACATTCGTTACAGATGGTTGTAAAAAAGGGTGAAAGTTTTGTAACAATTACAGGCGGATCAGTTGCAGACATAACAGTGCAACACAACTGGAAAATCTTTCAGCAATCCGTCTCCCTTTTCCTCTATTAGAGCATACAGTTGACTTAAATGAAAATCAACTGCTTGTAAAAATAATTTTTGTATGCACAGCCGCGTATATGTATATTAGTCACTTCAATTAACAATCACAAAATTTATGATGCGGTATTTGCTTTTCCTCGTGTTACTAATATCATTAGGCTGCGAAAACCAATCGTTCGACAGTGACAAAAGGCAAATAATAGCTAAAAACCAGATAAGGCGGAAGCTTCGAAAAGCGCGTTTATTTGATATCACCGGCTATAGTCAGGATACTCTCCAATCATATCCTGATACCCTTATTAAACATCCCATACGGTACGGCCTCGATTTTGTGTATACTGACTCATTGGGGCAGGTTCAAAAGAAAAAAGGCGAGGTTATATTTACGCCAGATGGAAAATCGGTTCTTACTTCTCAGATTATTGATTAACGCTTATTGCTTCAGTTAACTTTTTTATATGAATGAACAACGTCAGCGTTTTCTTTCTCTTGATGTCTTCAGAGGAATGACTATTTGCTTTATGATCATCGTAAATACTCCGGGAAGCGGAGCTGACCCGTTTTCTCCACTTGAGCATGCAGAGTGGCATGGTTTTACCCCAACTGATCTTGTTTTTCCGTCATTTTTGTTTGCTGTTGGTAACGCTATGAGTTTTTCTCTTGACAGGTACAAACAAATTAGTAATAGTGCCTTTTTTACAAAAGTCATTAAGCGTACCATACTCATATTTCTAATTGGGTACCTGATGTACTGGTTTCCGTTTTTCAGGCTTGATGAAGCGGGGCATGTAATTGGTGCTCCTATAAAAAACACCCGTATTATGGGGGTTTTGCAACGTATTGCGCTATCATATTTTTTTGCCTTTTTAATTATCCATTACTTATCAACTAAGAAGGTTATTATTACGAGTATTATTTTATTGGTAGGCTATTGGGTCATTTTGTTATTGTTTGGCGACCATAGCCAGCCTTACAGCATATTAGGAAATGCAGGCATTTATCTTGACAGGTTTTTAATGGGCCCAAGCCACATGTACCATGGTGAAGGGGTAGCATTTGATCCTGAAGGTTGGTTGAGTACGATGACAGCAATAGTAAATGTGGTGATCGGCTATTTTGCAGGAAAATTTATACAGGAGAAAGGCAAAGGATATGAAACAATATCAAAGCTGATGCTAACGGGGGCACTGCTTATTTTTATTGCCTTATGGTGGAACATGATATTTCCGATAAACAAAAAGCTATGGAGCAGCCCTTTTGTGTTGCTTACTACTGGCATCGACCTTCTTTTAATTTCTGCCCTCGTGTATCTCCTTGAAATTAAGAATCAAAACAATTTCAAATGGACAAACTTCTTTCTTGTTTTTGGTAAAAACCCGCTGTTTATTTATATCCTCTCCGAAGTACTGGTGATCATTTTATTTATGATAAGGGTGTCACCAAAACAAAACATTTTTAGCTGGATAAATACGACCATCTTCCAGGTGATTGCTCCCGGCGCCTTTGGCTCTTTTCTGTTTGCAATCACGTATATGCTTCTTTGCTGGAGTGTGGGCTGGTGGTTAAACAAGAGAAGAATTTACATTAGAGTATAGTTGCGCAATGAGTTATTGAGGTAGTAAGTGAATAATGAATAATCATTTAGGTAATGGTTAGCAGGGAATAAGCCAGGGCGCGAAGCGAAAATCGAAGTTATTTGAATGAGGCCAAAAGCGCGCATGTCAGCAGAAGGAGAAGGGGAAAGGGCAGCATCAAAATATAAACAAGGCCGTTGGGAGCAATAGATAAAATGGCTAAAAATTAAAGCATCCCATTCAAACAGATATAGCAATCGACGACTGTAAAATCAATTGCGGCAAAGGAAATCTCACGCAGTTCAACATTGAAGTTCCTCCTTTTATTTTTTTATTTTAATTGAATTACATTTAATTTTCCGCCTGAAGCGAAATGGTTTTTTAAATCACATTTTAGCTTTATTTGGTAAACCTGTTTCATTCCATCATATACTTTTTCTAAAAACTATTGCATGTCAAAATTCTCTAAAGATGAGTCAAGGCGTTCCTTTATTACTAAAGTAACTAAAGGGGTTGTGGGTGCCGGTATGATACCTTCAATAATTACGGCAAGAGATCGTCATCGAAATGTAGAAGAGTTATCTCGCAGCGAACAAAAATATTCGCGAAACGACCAGATTCAAGTGGCGTTAATAGGGGCCGGAGGAATGGGTACTGCTGATACCAATACAGCGATCACTGTGCCTGGTATAAAGCTGGTAGCCGTTTGCGATTTGTACGATGGAAGGCTGGCTACTGCCAAAACCAAGTGGGGAACTGACTTAACCACTACCCGCGAATACAAGGACATCATCAACCGAAAAGACATTGATGCTGTAATAATTGCTACCCCCGACCATTGGCATAAAGACATTTCTATAGCTGCAATGAACAGTGGGAAGCACGTGTACTGTGAAAAGCCAATGGTACATGACATAACAGAAGGTCCATCTGTTATTGCCGCCAAAAATAAAAACAATGTGGTGATGCAGGTAGGCAGCCAGGGAATGAGTTCTCTGGGAAATGAAAAGGCGAAGCAATTATTGAAAGATGGTGCAATAGGGCAGCTAAATTACGCTGAAGCTTTTTATGCAAGAATGTCTCCCACCGGTGCCTGGCAATATCCCATTCCTGCGGATGCCTCTCCGGCAACAGTAGGCTGGGACAGGTTTGTAGAAAACACGACTAAGAGAGCCTTTGATAAGACACGTTTTTTTAGGTGGAGAAACTATCGCGATTACGGAACGGGCGTTTCAGGAGATTTGTTTGTTCACTTATTTTCAAGCCTTCACTTTGTTACCGGTTCTTTTGGTCCCGATAAAATTATGGCTACGGGTGGATTGCGGTATTGGAAGGATGGCCGTGAAGTACCGGATGTAATGCTGGGGATGTTTGATTATCCTGAAACAACTAATCATCCTGCTTTTAACTTGTCGTGCAGGGTAAACTTTATAGATGGCACTGGCGGCACAAACTACTTGCGAATGGTTGGCAGCGAAGGGGCTATGACGGTAGAGTGGGATAAGGTAACCCTATTTAGAAACAGTGAGCATGTTGATCCCAATGATCCCTTAAATCAAACGAAAATAACCGGCGCCGGGAAGGAATATGTATACGATCGCAAAGCCATGGTGCCACCTGAAAAGATGGAATACACAGCGCAGCCAGGTTATAAAGGGGCTCATTTCGATCATTTTTATAATTGGGCCAATGCCATAAGAAATAAAGGGAGCGTAGTAGAAGATCCATTATTTGGTTATCGCGCAGCGGCACCCGCACTTTTGTGCAACGACAGTTATTTCAACAATAAAATAATGCACTGGGATCCTCAAAATCTTAAGGTTGTATCTAAATAGGCGAAGCAAAATGAAGCTAAAAATTATACAGGCTGCAGCAGTAATGATCGCAATGACAGCTACTGGTTTTGCATACAGGGCATCACGTGATAATACGCTTACACACAGTGAAAAGAAAGCAGGTTGGAAGCTATTATTTGATGGCAAAAGTATGGACGGATGGCGGTCGTATCAAAACCAGGAAACCAATTCATGGACAGTTAAAAATGGTACCATGTATTGCAAAGGAAGCGTTACTGATAAAAGCGACAAAAGAGCTGACATGATTACACAAGATCAATATGAGAATTTTGATTTGTCGGTCGACTGGAAGATTTCTCCGCAAGGAAACAGCGGCATTTTGTATATGGTTACTGAAGAATTTCCGAGGTCATATCTGAGCGGACCAGAATATCAAATTATAGACGATGTCAACTTTCCCCAAAAGCTTGAAGACTGGCAAAAAACCGGCGCAAACTATGCAATGGACCCTGCCCCAACTGCTGCACCTACACCCGCCGGGCAATGGAATACCACAAGAATAGTCGTTAACAAAGGTCATGTACAACATTGGCTCAACGGTAAGAAGTTACTCGATTTTGAGATGTGGACAGACGAATGGAAAAAGAAAAAAGCCAACGGCAAATGGAAAGATGCCTCAGGCTATGGCATGTCAAAAAAAGGCCATATTGCATTGCAGGATCATGGTAGCGAAGCCTGGTTTAAAAATCTTAAAATTAAGGTGTTGTAGTTACACCAAGCGGCGCTGTAGTAGCGACAGCAGCGGGTTTTAATAGTTCATTAATTGATTTTTTCAGCCAGTAAACAGTGTTCATTCCTAAGCCGGTGGTATGGAAATAAACTCTTCCTTGCTGATCAATGATGACATGGGTGGGAAAGGAACGAATGCCATATTTATCGGCAAGAAATTTTCCGTTATCAACAATATTGTAATTGAAATGTACAGTTTTTAGAAAATCTTCTAAATCACTTCTGCCATCTAAGGCGATGCCTACAAATCTTACGCTGTCATTACCTTTAAAACTCTCTACAAGCTCATTTAAAGCTGGTATCTCCATTCTGCATGGCGGACAGTTTATAAACCAGAAATTAATCACGATAACCTTCCCTTTTTCTTCCTTTAAATTTATTTTTTTATTCTCAATATCGGAAGTTCTAAAAGGAGGGAAGTCTTTACCGGTTTTAAAAAACGAGCTCTCTGAAGGCTTTGGCATTCTTGCCAGGCGATAATCCTTCTCCTGCTGTGTTAATCTTACCAATAAGAAATCTGTTTTTTCGTTTTGTGCGTCGATAGGACGAAGCTCGTAACTGCCTTGCATCATCAGATTTTTCCAGATAATAAAAGGATATACTGTTCCGCCGGAGTCTCTGACAATCGTTTGCTCAGTTACTTTGAATGAAGTTTTCTGTGCAATAATGCGCGAACAAAAAAAGGTGCAAACAAGTATAAGTAAAAAGTATTTCATTTAATCGGATTTATAATATTTCACCCTATCAATAATTTCATTCTTCGTTGCATTATGTAATCTATAAAAAGCTTTTGTAAAAAGCAAGAGCAGCCCTGCAAGAATCTTTTGCAGGTAAAGGAAGCAGGAAGACCAGGATCTTCTATTCTGACACATTTATCTAAATCAAGTTAGTTTTGCGGAAATTATTAAAGGATGTTAGGGAAATTGGCAGATTGGAATGATACCATCGTAGCACTTGCAACCCCGCAGGGAGTAGGAGCGATTGGTGTGGTACGTGTTAGTGGTGATGCAGCAATTAAAATTGTAGATAGCCTTTTTCCTTCAAAAAACCTTTCTCATCGCCCATCGCACACGATTCATGTAGGCATGTTGGTATCTGATAGTGTGCCTATTGACCAGGTGGTTATTTCTTTATTTAAAAGCCCGGCTTCTTATACAGGAGAGCATGTGGTTGAAATCTCTTCTCATGGCTCACCATACATCCTTGAAAAAATAATAACAGCGATCACTAAAGCAGGAGCGCGGCTGGCAAAGCCGGGAGAGTTTACACAAAGAGCATTTCTAAACGGAAAGCTCGATCTAACGCAAGCTGAAGCAGTAGCAGATCTTATTTATAGCAATACAGAAATTAGCCGCAAACATGCTCTTCAAAACATACGTGGCGGTTTCTCATCTGTCCTCAAAACAGTACGCGACCAGCTCTTGTCCTTTTCCGCGCTTATAGAACTTGAACTAGATTTTAGCCAGGAAGATGTGGAGTTTGCAGATCGAAGTCAGTTGAATAGTATTATCGATAATGCAGAAAAGATGACCGCCGACCTGCTGTCTTCTTTCGCACTAGGCAACGTGATAAAAAATGGTGTACAGGTGGCCATCATTGGAAAGCCAAATGCCGGAAAATCGACTTTGCTAAATACACTTTTAAATGAAAATCGGGCAATTGTAAGTGAAATAGCAGGTACCACTCGCGACACGATTGAAGAGGTGTTGAATATCGATGGAATATTATTTAGATTGATAGATACGGCAGGCATCAGGCAACACACTATTGACATAATTGAGAGTATCGGCGTAGAAAGAAGCCTTGCAAAAATGAACCAGGCTGATGTAGTCATCTACCTCTTTGATGTAAATGAAATAAGCACCGAGGAATTGCTGGTAGTGGTGCATGAAATGAAAGAAAAAGGTATTCACTATTTATTGATTGGCAACAAAATAGATTTAAGTACAGATAAAGAACTCGCCGGGAAGTTTTCCAACATCAACGTGTTATACATTTCTGCCGGTAACAAAAAAAATGTAGATGTAGTAAAACAACGTTTGGTAGACGAAGTACTCGGTGGAAATCTTCAAACCGAAAGCAGCGTGGTAAGCAACGCACGCCATTATGAAGCCTTGCGCCTTGTTCACCAATCATTGCTCGACATTCAAAAAGGAATGGAAATAAATATTTCAGGAGATCTGTTGTCGCTTGATATTAGAAGATGCCTGCACTATCTCGGTGAGATTACCGGAGAGATCACCAACGAGGATCAGTTGGATTACATTTTTAGCAAATTTTGTATCGGCAAATAATTCTCCTTAAAACACGTAGCAGTCAAATTCATTCTACGTAGAATTGTAGATCTAAAGAAGTCAAATCTTCGAATATCTTTTTTTCCACTTGTGAAAGTTTAAGAGAAGTATTCCCAAATGCTGACTTAAAACTTTAAGCGCGGGAAGAGTTTCATTCGTCCGGAAAGATCTTTTGACCATAAATGCATGCTGTGCAATGATGCGTTTTATGTAGTTTATATAGTTAGAGTGTCCGCCGTACTTGCTATTAAAATATAACGACATTTCTTCATTTCGACCTAAGCTTTTACCATTTAGTTTTCTCCACGGATGGTGCACTTTTGCCTCTACTGCAAACAGTATCTTTTCGCCTGATGCCTCAATTCGTTTTTTTAAATCATTGTCTTCAAGGTGTGCATATTTGAAGTTTTCATCAAAACCTCCAATTTCTTTAAATAATGGTTTTATGATGGCAAAGTTGCAGCTCCAAAGATTGCCGCCGTTATAGTTGCATGGTGCATAATCTAACACACTTGTTCTTCTATTTGGCCGTTCTACTTTTCCTTCTAAAACGTTTATACCCGAATGATTAACAATGTATGAGTTGTAAGTGTTTAAAATGTTTGTAGCAGGCAAACAGTCATCGTCAAAAAAAACAAGCCATTCTCCTTTCGCATATTTGGCCCCATTGTTTCGGTTCGCAGCCGGCCCTTTGTGTGGTCCTTCGATCCATTGCACCCATGGATGCCGTGTTTCTATCATTTTTTTTGCCGGGCTTTCTTTGCCATCATCTGTTACGATCACCTCATATTGATTTCCATCAAAAGTTTGTACTTTGGGCGATAGCAGGTTAAGGCACATACTCAACACCTCATTTCGATTGCATGTTGGAATGATAACAGAGAACAGCATTTTGATCTTGTTTTTTTATAAACTACTATACACTGTTTTTAGCGACTTTATAGTAATTGCATTTTTAAAAATGATTGTTTTTTCACAGCAAATAAAGATATTAAATTGTTTATCAAAAACATCGTAGGGTTAATAGATAAAACGAGCCTTTTGAACAATTAATTAAGCGTTGTTAGCTCTAGAAAATGCGGAGCGTAGTGGATGTATAAACAATAAAATTTCAATGTGAAGATGAAATTGCGGGCAATTTGTAATACCAGCAAATAACTCTATCGGCTCTAAATTTAATCTTAATTTAGTTTCGAGTCTTTCCTGATACGATAAGGGTCATCCTTCTCTGTAAAATTATACGTATGAATTATTATCTTGGCGTTGACATAGGTACAACTTCGTCGAAAGCTGTAGCCTTTTCTAATAGCGGAAAAGTAATAGCAAGCCATTCGATTCATTACGACATGCATCACCCGCAACCCGGTTGGAGCGAGCAGGACCCGGACGAAATTCTAAGGGCTGTAATCGATACACTAAATGAAGTTCTCGTAACGCTTGCCCCTGATCTTCCCATCTTTGTATGTTTTAGCGCGGCAATGCACAGTTTGATGTCTATAACGGAGCATGGTAAGTTGCTGACACCCTGCATTATCTGGGCCGACAATCGTGCAAATAGTATTGCACAGAACTTGCGAAACACCCCGGAAGGCGTTAGGTTTTACCACGCCTCAGGGGTGCCGATTCACTCAATGTCTCCGCTTACTAAATTGTTATGGCTTCGCCAGCACATGGGTGATGTATTTAATACCGCCTTTCGTTTCATCGGCATAAAAGAATATATTTTTTACAAGCTTTTTAATGATTTTGTTGTAGACACTTCCATTGCTTCTGCTACCGGGTTATTAAATATTAAAACCCTACAGTGGGACGAGGAGATTGTACAATATGTTGGAATTTCTCCTGCCCGTTTATCAAAGGTCGTGTCAACCAAAAGTATCTTCTATTACAACAACCTGTACCCGGGTTTGTCTATAGGTCAAAAATTACCATTTGTAATTGGAGCAAGTGACGGCGCGTTGTCAAATTTGGGTACGGGGGCAACAAGCAGCAGTGCTATGGCAATTACGATCGGTACAAGTGGTGCGGCGCGAATAGTGATTACAGG
>JALYZZ010000596.1 GCA_030948675.1 Bacteroidota bacterium
CCGGGACCCGTTTTAATAACATAGCCTTGTTGTACTTTTTCTTTTTCCTGCACTCCGGGAGGCAAATACAAACCGCTTTGCGTTCTTTGACCTGATGTGGATAGCCTGATCAGTACTCGATCTCCAATCACAACAATTTTCTTCAATTTATTATCCTGGGTAAGTAGCATATAATTTAAATGAAGCGCAAAATTAAACAACTCCCCAGTAATGCGGTCAAAAGGATGTAGTACTAATTAGGGCACAAGAGGGTAGTGATTTGATGGCATAATTTTTACACCAAAATAAAGCGACCGGCCTGAGTGAAAACATTTCGATTGTTAGCAGTGTTGTATCTGCGAGATAACAAAGGCAAACCTTAATTGGAAAAAGCGGTAAGGATACTTTCTATAAAAAATAACAATCAGCGAGTTGCATTGCTGCCGCTGATCATTTCTATCTATAAAATTAAAATAAAAAGATCATGGACGGCAGAAAATACAAAGTGCTACTGTGTGAAGACGATACCAACTTAGGTATGGTACTCAAAAACTACCTTGAGCTGAACGATTATGATGTGATACTTGAAAGGGACGGACGTTTGGGTTTGGCTGCATTTCAACGGGAGAAATTTGACATATGCCTGCTCGACGTAATGATGCCCAATATGGATGGATTTACACTTGCAGAAGAAATTCGCGATGTTGACCCTGATATTCCTTTATTCTTTTTAAGCGCTAAAACAATGAAGGAAGACATTATTGCAGGTTATAAACTGGGAGCGGATGATTATATTACCAAACCCTTTGACAGCGAAGTGTTGCTGTTAAAAATAAGGGCTATTTTAAAACGCAATGAAGAAGAAAACAGGATCAATGAAAATATCGAATTTGACCTGGGAAGCTATCATTTTAATCCAAGGTTACGTGAATTGAGTCATTCTGGCATTATGCAAACCCTTTCTCCAAAGGAGAATGAATTGCTTAAAATGCTCGCTGAGCATAAGAATGACTTGCTGGCCCGTGAGCAGGCGTTAAAAAGAATTTGGGGTAGCGATACTTATTTTAACGGACGAAGCATGGATGTATATATCGCGAAGCTTCGTAAGTATTTGAAAGACGATACTAATATTGAGATAGTAAATATTCACGGAAACGGTTTTCGATTGGTTGCGCCTTGAAAGCCTTTGTTAAATACTTAAAAAGCCCATGACATTGTTTCATGGGCTTTTTGTATTTAGTAGTATGGTACTTAAATTGACATTATTACTAAAAGCTAAAAATGTTTCTACTAAAACGAATAATTACTGTTGCACTTGTTGTTATCGGAAGCCTTGCATCTATTATTTTATTTGCCATTATAAACTCGTTAGCACATGGAAACCTTACGGGTGGGCAAGTGGTTCTTTATGGCTTGATAACAGGAGTTGGGTTGGGCATATTATCGGGTTATTTGCTGATCAACTTAATTATTAGAAAGGCAAGGAAGTTTCTTTTTAATAAGGTGGGAAATGCAATTCAAAGGTTTGGGTTTTTAAGGAGGATTTAGTGAAATTTTGTCCTACCTTTTCTCCAATGGAGAAGGGCAAGAATAATGTTGGTTTAAAACAGCATTCCACCTGTTTGTCCCAGTGCACGTTTTCCTAAATGTTCATACGCTTTTACAGTTACTTCACGACCTCTTGGCGTGCGTTGCATGAAGCCTTCCTGTATTAAAAATGGCTCGTAAACCTCTTCAAGCGTACCCGGTTCTTCGCCAACTGCCGTCGCAATAGTGGTTAAGCCGACAGGGCCTCCTTTAAATTTTTCAATGATAGCCAAAAGAATACGGTTGTCCATCTCGTCAAGGCCGTGCTGATCTACATTTAAAGCTTTTAGCGCATGTTGTGCAATCGCAATTTCAATTTTTCCATCGCTCAATACCTGGGCAAAATCGCGTACCCTTCTTAATAATCCATTTGCTATACGGGGCGTACCCCTGCTGCGGCGCGCAATTTCATAGGCAGCCTCACTTGTAACTTCTGTGTTTAAAATACCGGCGCTACGCTCAACAATTTTTTTCAATACATCCGCATTGTAGTACTCGAGCCGGCATTTTATTCCAAAGCGAGACAAAAGAGGCGCCGTAAGCAATCCGCTTCTTGTAGTAGCGCCAACAAGGGTAAATGGATTTAAGTTTATCTGAATGCTTCTGGCGTTGGGGCCGGTATCAATCATAATGTCGAGCCTGAAATCTTCCATTGCCGCATACAAATATTCCTCTACCACATTACTAAGGCGATGAATCTCATCTATAAACAATACATCATTTGCTTCGAGGTTGGTAAGTAATCCTGCAAGATCTCCGGGCTTTTCTATCACCGGGCCGCTGGTTTCTTTTATGTTCACCCCCAATTCATTAGCAACGATGCGACTCAACGTAGTTTTTCCTAATCCGGGCGGACCATGAAACAAAATATGATCTAGTGCTTCGCCTCTTAATTTGGCCGCTTTTATAAAAATACTCAGGTTTTCGATCAGTTGCGGCTGGCCTGCAAAATCTTCAATTTCTTTAGGCCGTATATTATTTTCAAACTCTACCTCTGCGGCAGTCACATTTTCTTTGCCGCTATTTAGGTTTGCATTAGCCATAGTTGTAATTATCTGTTGTAAAACTACTTATTCTAATTTTTGATCGCCAGCTATCAATTTCTATTTGTCATTGTTGCGACGCTCCGTTCAACAGCAGTAACACTATTTGCCTTAGCTCTTCACTGTATACTGCATCATTTGTAAAATGGCATCGGGGTCTGGACAACTTGCCAGGTACTTTTCTCTTTCCGAATATTTGCAGACGCCGGGATAATCTCCTTTCTTTTCATACATCTCTTTTATTACCTGGAAATGCAAATGAGGCGGCCAGTGGCCGTTTTCTGCCGGGGCACCAAAATGAGCAAACTCTGCACCGCGACAGATGTAAACACCTTCCTGCAAACCGTCTAAATCTTTTTTGCTTAAGTGTCCATACAAAGTGTTGAAAGAAATTCGGTCTAACTGGTGATGCAAAATGATAGTAGCTCCGTAATCGCCGAAGTGATCGTTAAAAGCAAAGCTGTGAACATAGCCGCCCAACGGAGCAAAAACCGGTGTGCCGGCAGCGCCCCAAACATCTATACCTAAATGAAGCCGGCGAGGTTGTTCAACACTATCAAATTGTCTGCTTCTCGAGTAAATAGTGCGATGCTCGGCGTAGCCGCCAATACCGTAGGTGTATTTTCTGCCCAATTGTTTATCAATATAAAGCGAGAATAGTTCAGTATCAACCAAGATTTCATCTGATAGTGCAGTGTTTGCGCTGGTAAAATGAAGCTGTAGAAGTTTATCTTTTTTTGCATCAAAAGGCACAACGGAATGAAATTCTTCCGCGTGCTTTTGTAATAAGCTATATAGCGCGTTTTCGCCCATTTATCAATTTGCAGAGTTTGCTTTTAAATAACTACGTTGATCATTTTACCTTTTACAAAAATGATTTTTTTTGGTGCTTTTCCTTCCAGCCACTTTTGAACCACTTCGTTTGAAACAACCATTTTCTCGACCTCGGGCTGAGGTAATTCTAACGCAATTTTAATGTTGGTTCTGTGTTTTCCGTTGATGCTAACGGGGTATTCTTTGCTGCTTTCAACCAAATATTTTTCTTCGAATGTCGGAAAAGCTGCATCGAGCACGCTACCTTGGTTGCCTGTTAATTTCCATAACTCTTCGGCAATGTGCGGCGCATACGGAGTAAGCAAAATCAACAACGGATTTAAAACGTCTTTTTTATGACATTTTAGATCATTGAGCTCATTAACACAAACCATAAAAGCACTTACAGCCGTATTAAAACTAAACCGTTCCGTGTCTTCTTCAATCTTCTTAATGGTTCTGTGGAGCACCTTTAATTCTGCTGGAGTAGCCGCATCACTTG
>JALYZZ010000609.1 GCA_030948675.1 Bacteroidota bacterium
AAACTTTGCATGCCATGCAAAAGTTCCACCCAGCATCATCTTAAACCACTTCCAATTGCGCTCGGTGCCAGTTACTGAATGAATGCCGACAAAACCACCACCGGCTTCAATGTAATGACGAAAAGCGAGTCGCTGGCGGTCAGTATCAAACACATTATTATTTGTACTTGGGAAAATAAGCACAGCATATTGTTTTAAATTGTTTTCAGTCATCACAGTGGCATCGCGGGAAGTATCTACTTTGAATCCGTATTGCTTGCCCAACTTTTGAATACAGTTGACAGCACTTGCAATATTGTCGTGCACATAGCCCGGGCCGTTTTTTGTATACACCAACACTTTCACATTTTTCCAATCCACCTTATTCTGCGCATGTAATGAAACAAAGGAAACAATAAGGAAAACAAACGATATAATTCTTGCGGTATGATAATTTTTCATAATCCTGTAAATAAACATCTTTCAATAGCGAAGTCTCCAGCATAGTAAAGAACTCCAAAGCCTTCTCTGTGAAAAATAAGGCTTGGAGTTGCTTTATAAAATTTAAAGAATTGAGACCTGAGTAGTAAATGGGGTTAAATGATCTGTGTTAGTTGCCTATTTAGTCAAGCATTCCTGTTTACAACGTAATTAGTACCGTAAGGATAGCGTTGTGGCCTTGATAATAATTTATTAGCTTCCACATTATCTTTAAAGACTTCCTTTTTTGGATCCCAATATAGTTTGCCGGGCACTTTCATAGCAGCATGTACAAGAAGACATGCACTGCACGACCGGTGGGCCACTTCAGCAGGGCTAATATTGGGCTTTTTGTTTTGAATGCAATCCAACCAATTGCCATGTTGCTCCGGGCTTTCGTAAAGATGAACTTCGTTAGGACCAATTACTGAGGTCAATATTTTTGGATTGCTTGCATCAAAAGCTTTTTCAGCCTTGCCACTTGTTGGGTCAGATGCAGTAACGCCTACACTGCCTCTCGTTACAAAAATCCATCCGTCACTTCCTTCAAACCTGATACCATTAGGATTTTTACTGCTCAGGATCATGTTTACTCCATTCGCATACTTCATAGAGGCGTCGTAGTCTCCATGTACGTTCCACAACCCGGTTTTAGGAAACTGGGCAGTAGCTTCAATTTCAATCGGTCCGGTTAATTCTGTATTCATGCCCCAGTGTGCAATATCAATGTGATGAACGCCCCAACCAGTGATCATTCCGGCTCCAAATTGCTCACAACGCAACCAGCCACCACGCGAATTAGGATCAGTTTGTGAATGAACGCGATCTTCGGTATAATAGATATATGGAGTAGAACCAAGCCACATATCGTAGTTTAAATTTGCAGGTATAGGCATCTCAACAGTATTTCCTCCGGCAGGATCAGAGGGAAGACCTACGCGCACTGTTTGAAGTTTTCCAATTCTGCCGTTTCTTACCAGCTCGCATGCTTTTTTAAATTGCGGCCACGGATTCATGGATCGCTGCTGGCTTCCTAATTGAAAAACTACCCCGGACTTCCGCACGATGTCACTCATTTGGCGGCCTTCTTCAATTGTAAGCGATGTTGGTTTCTGACAGTAGATATGTTTACCCGCCAGTGCAGCTTCTATCGCCGGCTGTGCATGCCAATGGTCGGGTGTGCTAATGATGACGGCATCTATGTCTTTATTAGCTAACAAAGCTTTGTAGTCGTCATAAATTTTTACATCAATATAGTTAGCCTTGCCTGTCTTCTTAGCATACCATCCTTCTATCATTTGCTTGCCACTCTCCAAACGTTTACGATCTACATCGGCAACAGCCATTATGTTAGCAACGGCGTATTTAAATGTCTCTGCCAAATCATGCCCTCTTGCAATACGCCCTATACCTATCTGGCCTATGTTGATTTTATTGCTTGGCGCATTTTTGCCAAAAACTGAAGCAGGAACAATGGTTGGAAAACCGGCGACAGCAACGGTGCCGGCCGTGGCTTTAATTGAATTCTTTAAAAACGCTCTTCGGCTATTTGTATTTCTCATATTGTCAACTATTAAGATTGCTTAAAAATATCAATTTTTATTGTAAAAAATGCGGGCATGTTGCCCGCATTTTTATTTTCACTAATTGTTTTTTCTATTCTTAATCAGGAATTTTATCCAATGCAGGTACATTGTTCTCATACCCGGCATAACCCCTATTTTGGTTAATACGTCCATCACTGTTTCCATTAATAGACCTTGTAGGTACAGGCCATAATATGTGATAGGGACTCATGGTAAATTTATCCGCATGGTTTGTAAGAAGTCCTAATTTATAAAAATTGTTTTTCGCCATTACCCGGTCATATAAATAGTTACTTTCTGAAATTTTGTCCAGTGAATATACTTTTCCGTTTTCGGCTGCTTTGCCGGTTTTTGCAAAAAGGAAAGAAATGCGTGTCATTTCTGTTTTTCGGTTTTCTTCAAAAAACAGTTCGCGGGCTCTTTCATCAAGAATAGTTCCCATATTAACCTGACCGGCATTAATTGGCGCACAACCGGCTCGGGTTCTTACTGCATTTATATCTGCTGCTGCTAAGCCAAGGTCTCCTTTCCAGAAATAAGCTTCTGCCCTTAATAAATAGGTTTCAGCTAATCTAAACATATACCAGTCGCTGTGACCACCTTGCTTAGGAGAATTTTCATTGTCGTCTACAAAAATTTTGTACTGAGGCCATCCAAAATAACTTCTGATAGTATCAGTACATAACAAACCGCCGGATGCGTTTCTCAATTGCACATTTTTCAGGTAGTTTACGTCATTGGTAGATTTTAAACCAGGGTCATTGTAGAGCAGATCTTCCATTTTCATCCAGTTTCCTTTTGCATGCCTTAAATCATTAGGATCATCCCATATTTCGTATTGGCCATAGTTACTTGGCCGTGACCTTCCGATACCTC
>JALYZZ010000615.1 GCA_030948675.1 Bacteroidota bacterium
CTGTTTGCGGTGTCTTTAGTATATAAGGCAGAATTTAAGCAATCACTTTCTCCCTAATTGACTTCTTAGTAAAAATATCATCCCATTCAGGAGATCAATTGTTTCTAACCCAATGCCTAACCCAATATATGAAAAAGTTTTACGCACTCCTTTGTCTTACCATCACCTGTTTATCTTCCACTGCCCAGATAGGTAATCTTGATCCAACTTTTGGTGTAAATGGAACCGAAAGAATTAAATACATTCCCAAAGGGGAATTGGTTTCAAAAAAAGGTGAAACTTTTACAATAGAAGTAACCCCTGGTTTCAATGCTGGTATAAGAGTAATAAAATATTTAAGTAACGGAAATATAGATATTACTTATGGCAACTTTGGCTTTACGGTGCCAGTTGATATGAAGTATGCTATGTCTGCAATACAAGAAGATGGTAAAATAGTTGTAGCCGGAACAGTCGCTTTCCCTTTATATATTCATGATCAGACGAAGGTTGCTCGTTTCAATACAGATGGTTCAATAGATTACACTTTCACAACGCCCGATCGCGGTACGGTTTATAACTTTCCTGCTAAAATTACCAAATCAAAAAATGATGTATATCTCTTAGGCTATGCTGCATCAGCATCGGCAGGTATGAACTTCGATTGGGTGTATTCTAATCAATCACTTTCTTATGTAAGCTCCGTTCGTAGTAATTCCGGGCTTTCATACGCTGGATTAAATGTGGCTGATTTTGCAAAAAGTAAGACAGTTGCAGTCGAAGGAAACAAAATGATCGTAGCGGGTCTTGAATTGAATGAAAGCCCCACTTTTCCTTATCAATCATCCTATGGATATTACTTAAGTAAATATACAAACCGTCTTTCTGATCCTTCGTTTGGCAGTAACGGCAGAGTAAAGGCAGCCCTATCTCCCGACAGCTACGAGCACATGCTCCTTACTCCCGATGGTAAGCTTATTATAGCAAGTACCGTTCTAAATACAAACACAGGAAAGCATGATTTTCGTGTAACGAGGTTAAACGAAAATGGCTTTGCGGATCAAACTTTTAATGGTAGCGGCACTCAAACAACTGAATTTGGTGCTGACCTGGTTGTTAACTCAGTGGTGTTAAATGGCGACAAAATAATTGTGGGAGGTACAGCGAAAAATGAACTAAGCGGTGCTACGAGCTTTGCTTTAGCGAGGTACGATAGTAATGGCTCGCCCGACAAAACATTTAGCGAGGACGGAAAGCAAATGGTAGGTGAAGAAGGCTATTCGTACAAATTGGAAGATATGCAAATTCAAGAAAACAGATTGCTTGTTTTTGGAACGATCGTTTCGAACGGAGGAGAGGCATTTAAAGCAGTAGCAGCAATTTTACTTTCAGATAATATTATTTTAACCTGCCAGCCCACAACAATTGTTAGTACTACTGACGGTCTTTGTAGTGCAGTAGTTACTGGTATAAATCCCCTTATCATTAGCAGCAATAGCAATGTGCAGGTTAACTATACAATTACCGGTGCCACAACCGGTACAGGGTCGGGAAGTGTAAGCGGCAAAACATTTAATAAAGGAGAAAGTATTGTTACTTATACCGTTGTCAATGATCCTTTAAAAAGTTGTTCGTTTAAAGTATTGGTTGAAGATAAGGAAGCGCCTTTAATAACAAATTTGTCAGTAGACCCAAAAACAGTTCATTTTGCCAATCACAAAATGGTGGATATTTCAGTAAATTATACTCTGTCAGATAATTGCGGTGTAGTCAGTCCTTCAATAATTGTTTCAAGCAATGAACCTGAAAGTGGAATTGACAAAGATGACATAGAAAACGACTGGAAGGTAGTAGATGAACATCATGTACAGTTGAGGGCAGAACGATCATCCAAAGGGTTCGGTAGAGTTTATACAATTAAAGTAGTAGCAAAAGACCTTGCAGGTAACAGCAGTGAACAAGACGCGAAAGTGTATATATCCAGAAATTCACCCATTGTAAAAGTTCAAATACCTCCATTGAATGTAAAAGTTTTAACCAATCCCTCCACCGACTTGTTTACCATTCTTCTTTCCTCTAATTCAACTGAAAAATTGTCTTTAAGAGTTGTTGATATTTTGGGAAGAGTTGTTGAAACAAGATCCGGCATATTACCAAAGGGAATATTGCAAATAGGAGCAGAATATAAAAAAGGAATTTACTTTGGTGAAATAATTCAGCAAGATCAAATAGAGAAATTCAAGATCATCAAAAATTAGCACCTCTGAATATTTTAGAAAGGGTGAGGCTGATGCCTCACCCTTTTTTGCTTCTAAGTTATTAAACTAATACTCCAAGTCCTGTTTCATTAAAAAAACGAGACCTGTTCTGACTTGCACTTTCTAAAACCAGTTTTTCAAACCCTTAATTAAGAAAACATCCCAATATCTGCAATTTTGTTAAACCTTTTTGGCTTTTCGATCGTATTTAAGGCAATCGAATTATTGTGGAATTAACTGAACAAACAGCTTTACTTTTCTTTTCTAAAACTGCTTCTGTAGAGGCAGAGTCAAAATGTTTTTTTGAATCAAAGAACAGGAAGGTTAATAGCAAAATTTCAAAACTTCTTATAGCCAATAGTAGAAAAACGCTTACTCAGTCCGGATTACGTGTTTTTGAAGTAAGTAGCACAGAGCAGACAGGAAATAGTTTTGGCGAAAAAGTAAGCAACGCGATCGAAAGTGTTTTTTTAAGGGGTTTCGAAAACGTAATTGTAATAGGAAACGATTGTCCTCAACTTACTGTTTTCATATTAAAAGCTGCCATTGCCGGGCTTACGAACCATCAAGTGGTTATAGGTGGGGACAGGCGTGGAGGTATTTATCTTTTAGGTGTCAATAAGGAAGTATTTAATAAAAAGGCTTTTATTAATTTAAAATGGCAAACGCCTAATCTGTTTGATGACATTAGCAAATCCCTGTTAGGTGACAGCACTTTTCTTATTCTGCCAACACTAAAAGACATAAATAATTCTGAAGATCTTGCAAGTCTTAAGCATATTCTGCCACTCACTCACTTGTTAAGAACATTTGTTTTGAGTTTACTTGCTTCTTTCCTTAAAAACATTTACATAAGCCTCTCCGGTTATCGGTCAACTTTCTCGTTTATCAAAGGGTTACGAGCTCCTCCATTGAATTAATTTCCGCTTTTTTTCTTGCTATAACCTCTGCTGCCAATCGGCTCACTACTACCATTTTATTTAAAAAATAATGAAAAAAATAACTACTGTATTTTACCTAATTCTTATTGCAAAACTTTCTGCAATTGCACAGCAATCTGTAAAAATTAAAATAATTGACCTTTCGGATCGAAGAGGTTTATCAAACATTTCTTTTAAAGTTGTAAGGAACGACACCATTATTTACTCTGGTACCACTAATAACCGGGGCGCTGCTATTATAAATAACATTCAGCCAGGTTATTTTACTGTTTCTGTAGACTCTACACGTGATTACCTGGCATTTAATGAAAGGCTTGAACTACTGTCATCAACCAACAAAGACATTGAAATACCACTCCAGAGAAACAGGGTAAATGTGTTGGCAGATGTATTGGTAACAGACAAAATAAACAGGATTAATACCAAAGATGCAACTGTATCATCAGTAGTAACCAAGCGTGAAATTGAAGCCCTGCCGATTGAAGGGCGGGATATAACAAGAAGCCTGTATCGCTTGCCTAACGTTACTCTATCGACCCTCAGTTATAACGAAGCACCAAACATTTCAATTAATGGTTTAAGTGGTATTTATACAAATTACCTGATTGATGGCATGGACAACAACGAGCGGTTTTTAGGAAATGTAAAGTTCAACACGCCATTTGGTTTTACTGAAAATGTAACCGTTCTTACTAATAACTATTCCGCTGAATTTGGAAATACCAGTAACGGGATTGTAAACGTTGCAACACGCTCCGGAACGAATAAATTTTCAGGAGAAGTTTTCTACCTTACCAGGCCCGGTTCAATCATAGACAGCAAATCTGCTTTCGCTG
Source organism: Bacteroidota bacterium (assembly GCA_030948675.1). Lineage (GTDB taxonomy): Bacteria > Bacteroidota > Bacteroidia > Chitinophagales > Chitinophagaceae > Segetibacter. The sequence continues at coordinate 4,015 of JALYZZ010000615.1, forward strand.
GTGTTGACCTTTATGGCAACCCTGTAAAGGACGGCTTTCAGCGGCAGCAGCTTGGCGTAGGTATTGGCGGAGCAATTAAAAAGGATAAGACGTTTTACTATCTAAACTTTGAGCAAACCTTTGATACCAAAGATAACCTGTTAACAGTGCCACAATTGGGTGTAAATGAAACAGTGCGTGGAAGAAACAAGTTCTCTTACTTTTCCGGCAAGATTGATCAGAACTGGAGTAATAATTTTCATAGTAGTCTAAGAGCTAACATTGGTTCATTCGACATAGAACAACAAGGTGGCGGATTGACAGGCGGTGTGTTATTTCCTTCTGCTGCCTCAACTCAAAAAAACAGAACTTATCTTATTGCTTTAAAGAACGACTACAAGATTTCGGATAAAATAAAAGGTGAAACAAATTTTCAGACTTCGTACTTCCGTTGGGACTACCGTGATAATCCAAAATTTGGTGAACCAGGTGTAAGCGTGCAAGCTCCTAGTGGAACATTAATAGCAAGTATCGGCCCTTCTAATTATATTTTTGACGATCACGAATACACCAATCAATTGCAACAAAAGTTCAGGTACACCACCGGAAAACATTCTTTTTTAGCGGGCGCAGAATTTACTACTTCAGACTTTAAACTGCTTGGCGCAGGTAATTCAAATGGTTTCTATACTGTTCGTTTAACCCAGGCGCAGATGGATGC
>JALYZZ010000632.1 GCA_030948675.1 Bacteroidota bacterium
GCTGGTTATAAAATCAACAAGCGATGAATATGAAGTGGTACTAAACCAAATTGTAGCGACTAAAGCACCTGCCGCAAAACAGGTGATTAAAAAATAAATAATCCAAAGAGGCCTGTTTGTACCAGGCCCGGAATTGATCATAGCAAAAGGCTTATAACCAAAAAACGGGAATAACGTTTAAAATAAATGGGGAACAAATTTAGGTTGCTAATCAACTGTTCGGGGGTCTAATGCTAATACCTAGACAGACCAGGTATTTAAGCCATTGGCAGCGAACTGGTAATGTCTGGTTTGTCCGCCAAACCTTTCAAGCGTTTCTATTACTTTGTACCGACAGTTGCCCGGACAGTAAAAGATCATAAATCCACCGCCACCCGCGCCACTTATTTTTCCACCGGTTGCACCAGCTTTTTTAGCTGCTTCATACACCTCTTCAATGCCGCTGTTACTAATGTTTGCCGCCATTTGCCTTTTCTGTTGAAAGCCAAAATCTAAAATTTCACCAATCTCGTGCAACCTTCCTTTTAGCATCGCTTCTTTCATCATTTTCGCTTGCTCCTTTAACTGGTGCATCGCTTCAATTGACTTTTCATTATTATTATTCACATTCTTCACCTGCTCTTTGATGATGGTAGCACTTTCGCGGCTGGTTGATGTGAAATAAAGTACAATGTTGTTTTCAAGTTCGTTTAAAATTTGCTGTTTTATTCTCAATGGGTTTACGATTACCTTATTTCCTTCGTAAAATTCCATAAAGTTTACTCCTCCAAAAGTGGCGGCGTACTGGTCTTGTTTGCCACCAGCCAATTTTAAATCCATGCGCTCAATGTCGTATGCACAATGCGCAATGTCGTATTCACCCAGGGGAAGTCTAAGCATTTCATAAAAAGCACCAATTATTGCCACAACTAAAGTAGATGAAGTGCCCAGGCCGCTACCTGCCGGCGCATCAACATAGGTAGACAATTTGAAACCAGTAAGAGGAACGCCGTAATCTTTTTGCACACGGTTATATACACCCTTCAGCAAATCGAGTTTACCATCAATGGGTAGTTCGTTGTTCCATTCAAACCGCTGCTCTTCGTGCCTGTCGAGCGCCTGCACGATAATGTTGTTGCCATCAATGGGCTCGATACTGGCATGCGCAAAAAGATTGATAGTTGCATTTAGAATGGCTCCACCAAAAAGGTCGCTGTACGGACTTACATCTGTACCTCCTCCGGCTAAACCGATCCTCAATGGCGCTCTGCTGCGATAAATCATTAGAAAAATTGAATTATAAAGAAGATAAACGAATAATAGTAGCCGTTAAATTGTGCCAGCTATATTTTTTCTTTTCTTCGCGAAGATGTGGCAAAAAGTGGTTTTCGCCTAATTCATACAGTTTTAAAATATTACTTGCAATAGACTCCGCAGTCGGTTCTGCCACCACCCCCACTTTATTATCAGGTACAATATCTGCCAGTCCTCCAACATTTGTTACAAGCATAGGTTTTTCAAAATGATAGGCTAGGGGAGTAACTCCACTTTGGGTGGCGGCACGATAAGGCTGAATGACAAAATCCGCAGCACTCAAATAATATTTTATCTCGCTATCCTTTATAAAATCTGTTTTTAAAATGAGTTGAGATACAAGATTATTTTGTGCTATCAGTTCATCATATGTCTTTCTGTCTTCGTAAAATTCTCCTGCAATCAACAATTTTATTCCCGACTTTTTTATATCCGGAAGCGACATTGCCTGTAACAGTAAATCAAGTCCCTTGTAATGCCTGATAAAACCAAAAAATAAAATAATTTTTTCAATGTCAGGTAGGCCCAGATATTTTCTTGCATCCTTTTTTGCTACTGCGCGTCCAAAGTTATCGTACAGGGGATGAACAACTTGTTCCGCTGGTTTTTTAGTAAACTTTTTTAAATCAATCATCACCTTTTCGCTCATCGTTACAAAAGCATCTACAGGTGGAATAAAGTACTTGGTTAAAGCTGTATCAGTTTTTCTTTTTTCGTGGGGCACAACGTTGTCTGCTATACAAATCACTTTTGTATGCCTGTTTCGTTTCGCTATTCTTACAATCGTTCCCAGGCAAGGTGCCATAAAAGGCATCCAGTAACGAACTACTATAATATCCGGTTTTGCCCTTTTTAACTCATTTCCCACCATGATCCAGTTAAGCGGATTTATTGAGTTAATGGCAACTTTTATGTTGAGTTCTTTAGGAGGAGGCTCTGTAGAGTATTGGGTAGAGCCGGGAAACAGGAAAGCAGGATATTGTAATGAAAAGGTGTAAATAATTACCTCGTGCCCTTCATTCATAAACTGCCTGGCAAGCCTCTCATTAAAGGAAGTGATGCCTCCTCCGCGAAGTGGATAGGCAGAACCGACAATGATAACTTTGCTCATGATAGAAAAGAGGAAGGCGT
>JALYZZ010000729.1 GCA_030948675.1 Bacteroidota bacterium
CTGTTTGCACACTGCACTTTTACCCAACTGTTTGTGCGATATTTTCGTGCCGAAACCAATGCATTCTTACTAAAAATTTTATACCTGCCTAGTTTTCTTGCCCTGGTTACAATATCATAATCTTCCATTATTTGCATTTCCTGACCGAAACCTTGTACTGCGGTAAAAAGGGATTTAGTAATAAAAAGGGTCTGGTCTCCGCCATAGCAAACAAACCAATCGAATTGGGTAAAGAACGCGTTGATTTTAAGTATTGTTTTATCGCTGTCAAAAGCAGTTGCGTAGCGGCCCAGGCTGTAGCCATCGGCCACCGCTTTTTCAATATCAGCAACAAATGTAGCAGGTGGAACGGTGTCTGCGTGAATAAAATAAAGGATGTTACCCGTTGCAATAGAGGCACCAAAGTTTAGCTGGGCAGCGCGACCTTTTTGCGGCGACAACACCGCTTTTGCTCCCGCTGCCTCTGCCATGTGCACTGTTCTATCTTCACTTTCACCGTCTGATACAATTATTTCGCAAACTGATCTATTGCTGTTGGCCACCAAATAACTAACAAGGCGTGAGATGTTCTCAGCTTCATTGTAGGTAGGTATCACAATGCTTATCATAGGCAATTTTAAAACAATAATTTAGTAAGCACTTTTGCAATTTTTAGGTTTATTATTTATACAGTATTGGGGCAACAATGGTTGAGTAATAAGTGTACTTGCAAAATTTGGAAATTATGATGTTTCTATTATTCTTACTGATCGCTATGAAAAAGGGTTTTAAGCTATTATCTTTAATAGCCTAATCATTTTCAATCAATTGCCATGTTTGTAACCAGCTCTAAAAATAACTTTTCCGTTAAAGCCTATCGTGGAGATGCTAAAACGCTTTTGGCTTTTAATATGCCCCATGCAGATGCGCAGGACCTTGCCGGATTCACTATTTTGTGCACACCCAAAGGCAAGCCCGCTTACTATCTGTACAATGCATTGCAGTTTGCAGACGCAAAGCAACATTTCCAGGAGGCCAAAGAACCTGCTTTTTCGTCAATAAATGCGCCTTTTCAAAAGTTTCAGTGGCTACATGTACCGGGGCAGTTTCACCAGGGTGAAAAAATTTTTTACGGCGCTTACGATTATACGGTTACTCCCCGATATTTTAAAGAAGGCAAGTTGCAGCAGTTAGATACTAAGCGCTCGGTAAGTGTGGCAATAGACGTAGCATCGTTTTCAAAAAAGGCAATTGAAGTAGGGTTTACGAGAGGATTTGTTCAAAGTCAGGCATTCGTTCACAGATTTGGTGCGTCGGCACTGATCTCACCCAAAAATGCAAAAGACGCATTTTTCAATACCGGAGACCCCGCTGGCAATATAAAGGAAAAGTCATTTAGTTTTAAAGACGAATACATCTGGAGCGGATTTTCGGCCCGCGAAAAAGTCTTTGGTATTCTTGAAGAGGCGACAAAAGACAAAAGCCTCAGCCTTTGCATCTTTGCTTACGACTTATACGAGCCCGACTTTAGTGCACAGGTATTGCAGCTTGCAAAAGAAGGACGAGTGCGGATGATACTGGATGATGCAAAGCTGCACCATGATGCAAGCGGAGACCTGGTTGAAGACCAGTTTGAAACGCAATTTAAGAAGGTTGCAAAAGCAGGCGCTGGCATAAAACGCGGCAAATTCGGCAGGTTTTCACATCACAAAGTAATTGTGGTAATAAAAGGCAATGCTGCCCAAAAAGTACTTACCGGGTCAACTAACTTTTCTATTACCGGGATGTATGTTAATAGCAACCATGTAATTATTTTTAACGATCCTTCACTTGCGCAAACCTATGCAGATGTTTTTAACGAAAGTTGGAACGACAATGTGAGTGAAGCCTTTACCAAAAGTACATTTGCCAATAAGACTTTCTCTTTTAAGAGCACAACTGTGCCTCAGATGGAAATCAATTTCTCACCGCATTCACCTGCTTTTGCGGAAGCCGAATTAAAGAAAATGGCCGACAGGGTACTGGCCGAAAAAAGGAGTGTATTGTTCGCCGTTATGGATGTAACAGGTGGTACCGGACCTCTGCTTCCTGCCCTCCAAACTTTACATGCAAGTGGAAAGGTATTCAGTTTTGGCATTTCTGATAGCCCTGAAAAAGATCTTACTTTATATAAGCCTGGAGTAGCCACAGGTATTTTGGTCAGTGGAAAAATTGCAGGCACATTACCGCCGCCTTTCGATAAAGAGAAAAGTATAGGGATTGGTCATCAGATCCACCACAAATTCATAGTCTGCAACTTCAACGGAAGCGATGCGGTTGTTTATTGTGGCAGCAGTAATCTTGCACTACTTGGTGAAGAGCAAAACGGGGATAACTTATTGACAATTTTTGACACCGATATTGCTACCGTTTTTGCAATTGAGGCTATCTCACTGGTAGACCATTTCAACTTCAGAAATGCATTCGGTTCTAATAACCATCCGGCGAACAACAAGATAGTCAGCAATGACGGACAGCCGGAACAAATTGTTCACATTCCGTCAGGTGACAGTGCTACCACAACTGCCGTTCAATCTAAAACGGGATTAGCGGAGAATGCAACGGTAGTGCATAGTAAAAGTGTATCGCCACCAAAAGCAGAAATTAAAAAAGGACAAGACAAGAATGCAAGTGTAGTAGGTGGCAAAAATAATAGTACGCCAGATGCGACCGTTAAACCTACTAAGGCTACCAGCACGTTTAGACCTATGACTTTAACCCCTGATAGCAACTGGACAGACTCGTATTTCAGTGAGCATGATACCCATTGCCAGGAACGGGCTTTACTGGCTTAATGAAAAGAAAGTTTAAGAAATCAACACTTGCCATGCCTCCATTATTTTGTTGTCATCCAACAGCATGGCAGCACATTGATGCAAATGGAATTCATGCTCCGTATCAATCTCAGCACAAAAAGAAGATGTCAGGTGATCGGCATTAAAAGAGGGATCTTTTGAGGGTATTTGGGTAACATTGGCAAGCTTGCCTAAATGGTTGCCAGTCAGCACTTTACTATTTCTGATATTTTGCGGTAGCCTGTCTATTCCAATGCCTACCAGTACGTTTGGCTTAGGCACTTTAAACAAATTTTCTTTTGATATTTTACTATACCAATCTCCGCCTAATCTTGCCACCAAATCGAATTTTGTCTGATCAAATTTCTTGTCGTCGTTCAGTAAAGTGTTGTGGATGTGTACACACAGCACTTCACAGATTACAAGATTTCCAGCGCCACCTTGCAAGCCAAGGGATGTAATTTTAAGCACTTTGCATTCAAGCTTGGCTTTACTTTCTTTAACCATCGGCGGAGATACCATGGTAGCCAACTCCTTTGTAAAACCTGCTTTTAGAAACTCATCGTCCTCCCGTGCGAAATCGCAACTTGCTAAAGAAGTTTGTTGAACCATGTCGTACGATACCATGTTAATGACAACCTCGGCCACCTCCATTACATTTTGTAAAGTATGTTTTGTTGTGTTGTCCCTTACCCTTCTGGATGGAGAAAATATAACAATGGGAGGGTTAGAAGAAAACATGTTGAAGAAGCTAAACGGGCTGAGGTTCACATGCCCGCTTTTATCAATGGTAGATGCAAAACATATCGGTCGCGGAGCAATAATATGCTGCAAATAATATTGCTTTTCGACAGTAGTTAAATCTTTTAAATCAAATTTCATCAACCATATTTTTAACTACTAAGATGTTTTCTTTTTAAAATGCTCCAGTCAGTTTCTTCTGCTAAGATGGTGTTTTCAAGTATTCCCAATTGCTGTATCTCTAACACTACTTTATCGCCACTAACAAGCCACTGTTCTTTATAATTGCCGTCGTGCAACTTTCCCGTTCCGTTTAGCTCTAAAAAACACCCGGTGCCCACCGTACCACTTCCAATTATATCACCAGGATAAAGATCCACACCGTAAGATGCACGCTCTATAATTTCTGCAAAAGTCCAGTCCATATCGGCCAGGTTTCCCTCACTTACCTG
>JALYZZ010000026.1 GCA_030948675.1 Bacteroidota bacterium
CAAGTATACAAACCTTTTACTACAGAGGAAATATCTAAAAAAATAGCAGAACTGGTAACCCCCGAAGACATAGACTTTCCAGTGGAGGTAATCTATCAAACGATAGAGGATTTGCACGCAAGCTGCCCCACTAATACAGGTGATTGGTATTTTACCGGCAATTATCCTACACCCGGTGGAAACAAGGTTGTTAACAAGGCTTTTATAAATTATATGGAGGGAAGCAATTCGCGAGGGTATTAGACGATTAGCTATTGTCATCGCTTATATCTCTTCAAAATAGAATGATGTATGAAATCTATAATCTTAGTTCGTCACGCTAAAAGCAGTTGGGATTTTGATGTCGACGATTTTGATCGTCCTTTAAATCATCGCGGTGAAACTGACGCTCCTGAGATGGCGAAGCGGCTGTTAAAAAAAGGAGTAGAAATAGATGCATTTATAAGTAGTCCCGCCAAACGGGCTCTATCGACGGCAACATATTTTGCAGAAGCTTTCGACGAAAAGAAAAAGAACATTGTGCTAACCCCATCGCTGTACGAAGCTTCTGTCGAGGATTATTATAATGTAGTGCAGGAGCTGCCTAAACATGTAAAAACAGCAGCTATTTTTTCTCATAATCCCGGAATCACTGATTTTGCTAATAAACTAACCCATACCACGATTGATGATATGCCGACTTGCGGCGTTTTTGCTGTAAAAGCAGATATTAAACAGTGGGCAGATTTTGCTGATGCACAAAAAACGTTCTGGTTCTTCGACTATCCCAAGGCTTAGTACCATAGCCCTTACACATCCTCAAAACCCGGTCAGTTTTTTTTGACTTTCTGCTTTTAATTTTTACCGGTCCAAACCTCTGTGTTATTTTAGAAATTACTAAATCCATTTAGTTTTAATCGAAAAAAAAGCCATCCGGAGATGGCTTACTTTTTTCTGTTAACCTCAAACTTATTTTTGAGGAGGTGTAGTTCCAGAACCCGTTCCAGATCCGCTTGTGCCTGATCCTGATCCTGACATTTTAGAGCCACCACTTCTGCCGGAATGGTGCATTTTCTTCATGTGCTGGCCGTTTGCGCTCTTTTCCTCTCTCTTATCCTCTCTCATGTCCTCTCTCTTGTCCTCTCTCTTGTCCATTCCCTTCCTCATATGACCGCTTCCCGAACCACTTTGACCTGAGCCTGTTCCGCCAGTGCCACTTCCTGAACCACTACCAGAGCCTTCGCCGGTTGTGCTACCAGAAGTACTTCCGGAACCTGTTTGACTACTGCCTGAAGTGCTCGTTTGTCCGCTTGTTCCTTTGTGTTTTCCTTTCCCCTGAGAACCGGAACCACTGCCAGATCCTGATCCAGAACCTGTTTGTGCAGTAAGAGTTAAACTGCCTATTGCAAATAATGCAACGATTAATGTCTTTTTCATATTATACAAAGTTTTCTTTAATTGCTTCAAAGTTTAGACCATAAAAACAAGACCTAGTAAATTAGTCTTTAATTTGAAATTGATGGGGAATCTTGCTGGAATTTAAACGGAAGTAGCCTAAATTGTACAACAAGGTGGACAAATATGTTTCAAATCTTTCTAATATTTAACCGCTCAATTTTTGAAACCGGTTCATCTTTCCCTCTAATGAAGCTGCCTTTTTCAACTACACCTATTTTAATATCTCTTTCTCCTGTCAGTACTTACTTTCTTAGTTGATGAATTTTCGGTAGCAGCATCTGTTATTTGTTCTTTTGCTGCATGTTCTGTTCATGTCTTTCTTCTTCCGGCTTATTTCACTTTAATACTTTCATTTTGATTGTTTTCCGAAATATTAATTGTAATAACACCACAAAAAATAAGGCCAGAACAAGTATGGCTGGTTGCAAAAACGAGATCTATGAAATAAAAAAAATCTGTATTCCGGTCTTACCGTCATACAGATTTGTAAAATTTGTTATTATTAAAATCGACTATAGAACCTAATAACGGCCATCTTTTTTATCCTTATTACGACCAATTATATAACCACCGGCACCACCTACTACCCCACCGATTACCGCCCCCAGACCTTTCTTTTTGCTGATGATTGCACCACCTACAGCTCCAACACCTGCACCTATTGCAGCATCTTTAGCAGCTTTACTCCAACCTTTTTTTCTTGTAGCCACCGGAGCATTTTGAGTGCCGCTACCGGAATACCCGCCACCAGAAGTTCCGTTTCCACTGTAACCGCCAGATGAATGGTGGTGACCTGAACTATGTGTAGTGGTTCTGCTACTGCTATGGTGCGTAGTTGCTGTTGGCGCTTTTACCGAAGGTGAAGGAACAGTACTAGCTATGTTATTTTGAGCAGGAACAGTTGCTTTGTTAGGATCAACTTTTACGTAACGATTTCCGTCTCCGGTAACAATAGTATCGCTTACTCCTTTCAATTCAATAACCTGTCCCTTATCTGCAGATGCATTATTTCTAAAGTTTGAAGTATCTACGGTAGTAGCTGTAGTAGTTTGGGTCGTCGCCTTCGGATTACTATTACATGCGGCAAATATTGACACCATGATAATTGCTAATAATTTCCTTTTCATAATTGTAAATTTAAAATGTATATGTCTGTTGTTTATGTGTTTGAAGCTCAAATTTTATGCACTTCCCGTGCTCATGACCATTATTAGAGAAAACTGTGCCAGAATTAAAATAAAGCTTGTCAAAGCGGTGTAAATGCATTGAAAAACAACGACTTGAAGAAAATAATTCAGTTGCTTTAAGATCGATTTTTTTAAGGCTTTTAGTAACAATAAGGCGAAATATAGTTCCATCTATCAAGGTGAAATAAAGGTTGTTTAATACAGGGCATAGGCGTGAAAAGTGCGGTGTGTTAAGAAGGGAGGCTTATCTGGAAAATAAAGACTTATAGCATACTAATTAAAATTACCAGCACCAACTTGTCATTACCTTTTTCTTGTAAAGCTCATCTTTAACGCAGGAATACCTTTTAATATTGCATCTGGAAGCAATTGTTACAAGATTTGGCAAGCAAAGCCTTTCTCGCCCGGATTGGAAACATCAGAGTAAATTTGGGAAAGCGTTTTTTCATTCACCTTTTTATAAATTATAGAGTAAAGCACTCACTTTGAATCTGATATTTAAATATCTAAACAATTACCGGCAAGCCCGGTGTCGTTAATCATACTATATGAAAGTAAACATTTTGTCAGTGCTTTTGGCCTCATCTGTACTAATGCTCCTTGTGTCGGCAACATTACCACCTGATCGTCCTTCGGCTACTTCTACCCGTGCAGCGACCAGGCACTACCTGTATGTTGCCGTACCCGGAATTCGGGATTATCTAGGCTATGGTGGCCATGGCTTGCTCGTTTTTGACATTGATAACGATCACCGATTTGTAAAACGAATCCAAACCACAGGTCTTCATCCGGATAAAACTCCGTCTAATGTAAAAGGCATTGCTGTCAGCTTGCCTCTGAACAGTGTTTATGTTAGCACACTGGAGT
>JALYZZ010000043.1 GCA_030948675.1 Bacteroidota bacterium
CATTATTACCTGCATTACGGACAGCAGAAGCAAGATATATTAGGCAACATAGACAGGTTGTTTGAATACATTTCAGAACACGAACAAAACGCCGCTGTACATTTTATTACCTATAGTTTCGGTAGTCTGGTAGCGATAGATTATTTGTTTCCCTATGGTAAAAAGCCCTCAGGTAATATGCTCAACAGAACAGAGGCATTGATTACCATCGGTACACCTTTTGATTTTGTCAGCTCTTATTACGCAAATTATAATAGCCAGCGCAACACTGAACTTGAATCAAAAATTACCTGGATAAACGTGTATTCTGTCGCCGATGCCCTCGGCAGCAATTTTAGAAAAGATGATAAGGCAGGAGAAGCCGAGTTTGGAATAACCAAAAATGGTCCTAAGCCAATTAATATCAATTACGAAGTGGTTAAATTGAATGAGTATAGTCTCTGGAATTTCATTATGCTCAACAGCTTAAAGGTGCACGCGATGTACTGGCCACCGGACGTAAACGGACAAAGTTGCGTAAACCCAATTTACCTGAAGTTAAAAGAGCAATGGTTGTTATAGAGGTAGATAAACGGGAGGGACTTCACTTAAAGCGAGAGAGTTGCTTATTTTTAGCAGGTTTATGAGTTGTAGGGAGAGAGCCTGCTATTGAGCAGGTGTTGCAGTTATGTAGAGATGAGTGAGAAGGTAACCCTTCCTAATCACACTTTTAATTTCTATACATTTTTACTCAACATGACTTAAAGTACACAAGAGATGCAGTGACCGCTAGTTAACTTTATCGAATCAAATTAAACGAATGGCAGAACGAAAACTCTGGACAAGAGATGAATTAATTTTAGCTCTAAACCTTTATCTGAAACTACCATTTGGAAAACTTCATTCTGCAACTCCAGAAATCATTTATTTAGCAAAGATTATTGGAAGAACTGCTGGTTCAGTAGCCATGCGCTTAAACAACTTCGCAAGCGTTGACCCTTATCATCAGCAAAGGGGAATAGGAGGGCTGCCGGGTGGAAGAAGACAGGTAGAGCCAATTTGGAGTGAGTTTGTAAATAACAGGGATGAATTGCTTTTTGAAAGCGAACGTATACTTGCAGAAAAGGAAAACCGAACCATTGACGATAAATTTTCAGACATTCTGGAGGGCACTGACCATTTAAAAGGAGAGTATAAATTACTAGAAGTTAAAACACGAGTTAATCAAAATATATTTCGGCAAATCGTAATTGCTAATTATTCAGGTAAATGTGCTGTTTCTGGGATTGACATTCCCGATTTATTAGTAGCAAGTCATATTATACCGTGGTCTAGAAATGAAGAGGAAAGATTGAATCCTGAAAACGGAATTTGCCTGTCACCATTATATGATAGAGCTTACGATAAAGGCTATATCGCAATAAATGAAAAATATGAAGTCCTTCTTTCAACCTATTTGAAAAAGAAAAGTAAGGAAGAATATTATCTAAAATATTTTGCTTCATTCGTACGACGCACAATTATCCTTCCTAAAAAGTATTACCCGAAAAAAGACTTTCTGCAATTTCATTTAGATAATATTTTCAAAGGATAACAGAGATGTATAAGCCAACAGCTAAAGGATATTTTTCAGGTTGCGGTGGAATGGAAATGGGCTTGCTGCAAGCAGGTGTTAATGTCATTCAATCTCTTGACCTTGATGCAGAAGCAACTGACTGTATGAAGATGAACAGTAATTATTTTTCTCATGAAGTTCTTACCGTTGATAAAAAAGATAAGACCGTTCTTGAACAACCTAAAACTAATATTATTGTAGGCACTTATTCCTGTACTAAATATTCTGCTATAGCTGATATTCATGGAACACGCACAGGCGATGATTTATTCTTGCACTTCTTCAGGCATATCGCAATTGAACAACCCAAAATGTATATTGTAGAAAACGTTCCCGGAATGAAGAAGTTTAAAGTAGTAATGGAAGCAATGACTAAACTTCCCCATTATTATGTAAATGTCTTTTGTCCTGTCGATGCATCTAATTGGCTTCCGCAAAGAAGAAAACGATTGATATTGATTGGAACTAAAAAACGATTCACAATTTTAGCACCTTAAGAAACTAGAAATAAACCTCGTCTTAAGGATATTCTCGAAGAAAATCCTTAAGTGGAAATGAGGGTATACGTTATAAGCAGGATCAATGGAAAGTATCGGGACAAGCCTATTATTGTCGACCCTGATCATCCGTCAGCAATAGCTCCAACTTGTGTCGCACATTATGCAAAAGATTTGGGAACCAGACTTGTGAAAGATTCAAAATCAGAGTTTGGATTACGTCCTTTTTCAATTCGTGAATACGCCCGACTTCAAGGTTTCCCCGATGATTTCTATTTTCCTACTAAAAGGAGCTCCTACAAATTGATAGGAAATGCTGTGCCTGTTGACATGGGTAGATGGGTGGGGGAAGAAGCACTTAAGTATTTCAATTGATTTGTGTTAAACGGACCCTGCTTTACAGATACAAGATTAAAATTCGCACATATCAACAGAGACTAGTGTCAAATAAATTATAGATAGTGGGTAGACATTGAACACTCAGTCATTTCAAATTTAAAAAGTTCCCTATCAACATTGTTTCTAAAATCCTGTGCTTATCTAGCGCGTTTGAAACACCTTTAAACCCTGTAAAAATTTTAGGAGTAAAATAAATATAAGGCCATAATATTACGCCTTTGTTATGAGTATCCATATTGGCACATCGGGTTGGAGTTATGATCACTGGGATGGGGTCTTGTATCCTCACGGAGTTGCTCCGTGGGATTGTTTGAGTTATTATGTTAGGCAATACCAAACAGTAGAGCTAAACAGTGGTTTTTACAAGTGGCCGGCAGTAGGGGCATTTCAAAAGCTGGCGAAAAAGATTAGCTGCTAATTTTTTGCTCAGCGTAAAAGCACCGAGACACTTAACACATCGCAAATGCCTATATGCACCGGAATGCCGGCTGGAACGAATAAAAGTATGCTGGCACGAACTGGGCGATAAGAGGGCTGTGTTGCTGGAGCAGTTTTCGTTTACTGTATATTAAGTTGGGGCATTTGAAAAACCTCAGCTTCAATTAACCCCAAAAGCAAAATAGGATTTGTAGTTGAATGTTAGACGTCTCGCACAATTTTAACTACACTGTTGCCTGGAGAGCTTCTCACTCCACTGTTAGAGTTTTATGGATATCTCAAGGTGTCCGCCCAATCCTTCGGAAATTATCCGTTGCAATGTGGAAAAACGAACGTCCTTCAAATCCTTTTCAAGTTTTGATATGTAAGATTTATTTGTCCCCGAAAGTTCTGCAACTTGTTCCTGTGTCAGACCTTTTTCCTGTCTTGCCTGCTGAATGAGTACACCGAGTTTAAATGCTTCATAACCTTTATCAAACTCGTCACGTTTTTTTGTTCCCTTAGGTCCAACTTCCTTCTCCATAAACTCGCTAAGGCTTGTTAAGTTTTTTTTCTTCATAATATTCCTTTTTAATTTTTTCTGCTCTTCCAATTTCACCTGCTGAAGTCTTTTGAGTTTTCTTTTGAAACCCGTGTCCAACTACCAACCAGGAATGAATGTTACTAATTCTCAAACATGTTTGGGCTGCACAAGAAATTGTTGTCTTCATAATGTAACACGCCTGGCTATCTTTATTTGCCCCAGCGTCTATTTCAAATGATGAATCAACTCCTTATTAGTGGCTAAATAATCAGAAGGGGAACGCCCAGTGAATTCAGTAAAATCTTTTATAAAATGCGATTGATCACAAAAGTCGCCTGTGTAATATAATTCTTGCCAATTGACCTCCTTTTTGCCCGCCATCTGCATGCAGATATACCCAATACGTCTAAGGCGTGCATAGTACTTAGCGCTTAATCCTACTTTTTGTAAAAACTTTCTTTCAAAACTCCTTTGCGAAATAAACAGCTTTTTACAGAGCTCGTTAATGTTTATCAATCCATGCTTTTCTACTATCAGGTTGGCTGCCCTGTCAATTACATCAGGCACCGGTTTATTCTCTGCGCAAAAGGAATACATAAAGTTTTCTAATACGAGCGCTTTCTGCTGGGGGCATGATGCATTTAGTATTTCGCAAGCTATTGCTTCCACTTTTTGCGGACGAACAAATACACTTAAATCAATACGCTCACCGGTCAGTACAAACATGGGCACCTTTAGCAGGGCAGCGATTCCTGTAGGCTTAAATACAATGCCCGCCATTCCTATTTTACCTGGTAATTGTAGGGTATAGCTTTGTGTTTGTTGACCAACTATAAACTGCCGTGGCACCTTTTGTTCATCATTAGTAGATGATGATACAAAGTAATCATCTCCATAATTAAATACGATGGAAGTAAAAGCAGGAGGAGGAGATTCTACTTTTAGGGGAGGGGTATCCTCCAGGTCGCTTTCCCATATATAATAGCATTCTATATAAGAAGCAAGTTGCTGTGCCGGTGCGAACTTCTGATAATGCATACTATTGGTATAACTCCATCAATTTACAACATTTTTCTACTATGTCGTTTTTTTACAACCCTTACAAAAAAGGGTGTAATAGCTTTAAGATGTGAAAGGAAGATGAATAAAAAGTTTTTTATCAAAAACGAAGAGGAGTAAAAATGATTACCAATAAGCAAGTTGAAGTTTCAGCAAGAAAAGCACAACTTAAGCAAGTTGTGGAAAGCTATTTCGAGGGATTGAGCACACAAAATTTTGCTGCTATACCATATGATGAAGGTATTGTACTACGTGCTCCGCTGGTGCCGGGAGGTGTAGACAATCCGGTCAAGGGAAAAGAACTGGTAGAGGCAGAGTGGTGGAAGCCGTTGGAGCCGGCTTTAAAAGGTGTAAGAATACATATTCTCGATCATTACATAAATGAAAGCTTAACGGGAATAATTACCGAAGCTGAAATAACGCTGGCAAATCCGGCAGTTACACTTAGGGTAGCAGATAAATTTACTATAAATGATGATGGACGAATTGAGGAGCAGGAGAACCATTTTGATGCAAGCAGTTTGCGCTAAGAAAAACATTATTTAATCCTTTATTTCCCTTTCCACATCACTGCTTTTTGAAATCCTTCAATAAAAGGTACCAGTAATTTAAAAAATATAAAACCACAATTATGGAAACAGTACTGCAACAATCTCTGATGATAGAAATGAAAAATGCCTGTGTTCAATTCATGTTTGCTTATCAGAAAAAAGATGTAGCGCTCATGCTTAGCTTTTGCGACCCGTTTGGCGAAGTGTATTTTAAACCGTTGGGAGAAAACGGCAGAGGAAAAATCGGAGAGCTGGGAAAAAATTTATGGACCCTACTAATCGAATGCTTCCCCGATATAGACAACACTGTTGACGCTATTGTTTCTGAAGGGAATAGAATACGCTGCCAGGTCTTGATATCAGGAACACAAGTCAAAGACTTTGCGGGTATTGAAAATAAAGGAAAACACTTTGATAGTGATCATATTTTTATTTTTCATTTAGACAAACAGAATAAAATTGATCGGGTTCAGATAGAGTGGAATCACGAGGACTTTGTGAGGCAGTTGAGTTAATGATTAATAAAGACCTGGATAGACACAATTTCTTTTTTCCCTGAAAACAACACGTTATGAAAAAAATATTTTTAATCTTATCTATTACAGTTTTGTTTGCTGCCTCCTGCCAGCATGAAAAAGACAATGTTCCTAATTTGGTATTTAAAGGTCCCGAAGTTCAGGCATTTGGCGGAAAAGCAAATACCTGGCTACTACTCAAAATTGATGGTTCACCAGAGCGACTAGGGATAACACTAACTGAAGGTGTACTGAAAGGAGTGGCCTCAGGGGGCGTAAAAGCAGGCTATATGCAGCAAGGCAGTGTAGTTCTTCCACTTCATCCTAAAGCCGCGATAACCCCTTATAAAAATATTGCACTTGATTGGGATCCTCAGGGCCATCTGCCTACCGGCGTTTTCGACCTTCCCAGCTTTGCTTTTCATTACAATATGATACCGGAAAAAGAAAGACAGGCAATCTTAAATGCTCCAGCAGATTTTGAAAAAACTCATTCTTATCCTAATGCAGCCTACCTGCCACCGAACTTCTCTGTTGTAGCTATCACACCAGTAGAAGATAGGCCAGGCGGAGGATGTTTTGGTGCACATTGGTTTGACAAGGCTGCACCGGAATTTAATCAACAAGGATTTACACAAACATGGTCTTACGGCACTTATAATGGAGAGGTCGTGTTTCAAATGCCGATGATTACGCTTGAGTTTTTAAAAAGCGTTGAAAGTTTTGAAAGAGCAATTCTGCAGCCCTCAGCTTTTCAGATACCTGGTTATTACCCAACGGTGTTTATCATATTTAAACATAATGGTGTTACCGAAATAGTGTTAGACAAATTTATTTATCGGCAGTAATCAGCATAATCACTGCAAGCTGTCGCATAGTTCCTTAACTATGGTTGACTCAGCAAATGCTTATTCATCTTTTTGTGCCGCAAACAGCCCCTTTAAATATCAGAATAAATTCTCAATCTGCAAGTAAATAATGAGCCACTGATACAATTGGTGAGGCCTTTTAGTGCAGATCGATAATCACTGTGAAACATCGGTGAAGGTGACTACAATCGTACGGGCACTTTGTTTTTGCAAACTAGACCGTCTGCAAAATCAGGTAAACCTGGACCCAAATGGAACACCATTCAGATGACGCTGCATGTAGTTGGCACCATTGATTTTCTATTTTGCCGGGTATCTGTTCAATTGTTGAAGTTCCTTACCAGGCGCACGTGGTACTCGTCATGCATCGGAAGATGATTCTGGTTACCATTAAGGAAACCCTGTTGCCAGGCGGATGTAGAGTTTCCATACCTGGTGCTGCTCCAATATATGCCGTGAGAAAAGCGACCAATGAGGTTCCTGTTTGCATACAATGTTGCTAATTCTTCTTTGGTTGGTAAACGCCAATCGTTGTATCCATTTATTGTTACACTGTGTGTAGTTGAGTCAAATTTTTGCATAGCAGCATCCCAGCTGTATAGTCCCTCCAAATCCTTTTCTGTAGCAATTAAGCCACGTTTTCCTGTTGAGTCGCTCCAGTAAAAAACAATTCCTCCCTGGTGTTTTGCGCCGATACGTGTTTTTAAAAATTCTTGTAAGCTGTTCTTACTCGTTTCTGCAAGAGCGGTTTGCTCCTTCGCTATTTTGGAAGCTGAATCAGCTCTATCTTTTTGAATGATTGCAATATTTTTCGCTTTGTCAGCTCTAATCCAAAAATTTGCAGCGGCAAGCAAAGCCAGTAA
>JALYZZ010000052.1 GCA_030948675.1 Bacteroidota bacterium
ATATTTCACCATCTGTTTATCCTGCACTTAAACCTTACCCGACAGGACAGACTACCGGCATCGTGAGCGTAATGCAGGGAAACAAGGCTACCTACACCTGGAAAAACAATAGTTTTGTTCGACCCGAAAAAAATAATCTTGTTATATACGAGTTGCTTGTTCGTGATTTTACCAGCGAGCATAGTTATGCTTCCACATTGCTAAGATTAGATTATCTGGTAAAGCTGGGTATTAACGCCATTGAGTTACTGCCGGTGAACGAGTTCGAAGGAAATTTAAGCTGGGGTTACAATCCTTCCTTTTACTTTGCGCCTGATAAATATTATGGCACAAAGCAAGCATTGCAAAGTTTTATAGATGAGTGCCATGGCAAGGGTATCGCCGTTGTTTTAGATATGGTGTTAAATCATTCTTTTGGCCAGTCCCCAATGGTGCAGCTATATTTTGATGGCACAAAGCCAACCGCTGCAAGTCCGTGGTTTAATATTGATGCAAAGCACCCCTACAACGTCGGATACGATTTTAACCACGAAAGTGCAGCCACAAAATATTTTGCCAAGAACGTGATGAAATTCTGGATGCAGGAGTACAAGATTGATGGCTTTCGTTTTGATCTTGCCAAAGGATTTACTCAAAAAACTTCTACAGACGACGCGTCTTTTGCAGCCTATGATGCCAGCAGAATTGCGATTTGGAAGGATTATAACAATTTTATTAAGAGCATCGATGCAAACAACTTTTATGTTATACTTGAGCACTTTGCCGACGCAAGTGAAGAGAAAGTGCTAGCAGACGAAGGAATGATGCTCTGGAACAATCTTAATTATAACATGAATGAAGCTACCATGGGCTGGCTTGGTAAATCTGATTTTAGTTGGGGTTTCTATAACAACCATGGTTTCAGCAAATCAGAAAACCTGGTAGACTACATAGAAAGCCATGATGAGGAGCGATTGAATTTTAAGAACATCACCTACGGAAATGCTTCAGGCAACTATTCTATTATAAGCAACCTGCCTGTTTCTTTAAAGCGCGAAGAATTGGCTGCTGCATTTTTGTTTAGCATACCTGGCCCTAAGATGGTATGGCAGTTTGGCGAGCTTGGATATGATATCAGTATAAATTACAATGGAAGAACTGGGGAGAAGCCCATTAAGTGGGATTACTATGATGATGTAAACCGTAAGAACTTATATAATGCGTATGCAAAGTTTATTAAATTGAAAGAGAGCAATAGCATATTTAATACAACAAACTTCAGTAGCAATTTAAGCGGAGGCATTAAGTACATCAAGCTTTCTGACGCAGCAAACACGGTGGTAGTAGTCGGCAATTTTGACGTAACGCCCCAAACGCCTAACGTTGATTTCAGCGCTGCCGGAGTTTGGTACGACGCCATGGGAAGCACCATTAATCTAACCACCAACAGTTATACAAATACGCTTGCTCCCGGCGAGTATCACATCTTTAGTAAAGTTGCTTTAAAGTAAGTTTACTACCTAAAACCAACTAATTGCTATAGCGGCAATGTGGTATGATTCCATCAAAAACAATAAGCTTATCTAAAACAAATCAACTGTTACTATGACCAGGCTTTCTTCCATTTTTCTTGTTATCTCTCTGTTAATAACGTCTGCAGCCACACATGCACAGACCAGTGACGTGATTGTTGTGAAGGCCAATCAAGTAAAAGCGGAAATAAAGCCAACTATGTACGGGTTTTTTTTTGAAGACATCAATTTCGGAGCAGACATCTGGTAAAGAACAAAACAGGAACATTGTGCTAGACGGGATTGAAAATTTAAAAGGGTTTGCAAAATTAATCATGTTGCAAAGCAGCAACCTCGAAGCAGTAAATTCATTAGATCATCCCAATGCTATTGGCCCACAGGAAAAAGAAATGGCGGTAAGCAACAACAAACTAAGTATTCCGCTTGCTCCCTACTCATTTTCAGTTATCAGAATACCCATGTAATTAGGTCTTGCATTACTCCTTCTAACTGTAGAACGTAATTCAAACGCATGTTTTTTATACCTGCAGTCTTACTGATTTTCTTGCTGTCTTGTTATTGCATTTTCTGCAATTTTTGTCAGTAAAAGGTCAATTGGATTATCTGCAATTTTTTTTAATTTAAACAGCAAAAACCACATATTCATGTGATTGCTTTCTTAATATAGTTTGCGGAATTTCACTTCTGAGTTTTGGGGGCAAAATTCTAAGAATAACAACAAACCCTTTCTGTAACAGAAGGGGTTCGCTGTTTTAAGAAAGTCGCTTTGCCAGGTCATTGTAATTATATTTTTTCTTATTCGATAAAGCTTGAAATACACTTTTAAAATTTGCGGAAAACAAAAAAGCTTCCTGAACTACAGAGTTTTTGTAAATACACCGTATTATCTAGGTGGCTTTACACAATGCCATTTGTATCCAACTCAACGGTCTCGTAGCCAAGCTTTCGCAGACGAGGTAAAAGCAATTTTTTATCTCCCACTAACACAATATATATTTTTTCGGTGGGAGATATTTCTTGTTTAACTGCCACATTATCGCTTTGCTGGAAGTAAAAAAGTGGGCAACACCTAATTTACCAAGTTGTTATAACGTTGCGTCTGCTGCTGTTACCTTAAATTCTTCCCGTTTTAAAATAGTCTCTGAAGAACAGCAACTGGTATTTAATCGCTTCCCGCCAATAATTCCAATCATGTTTTCCCGGCCTTTCTGTGTAGTCATGAGGAATTTTTAGCTGCAACATTTTTGCATGTGTTCTTCTGCTCATGTCAATAATGAAATCTTCAGTTCCGCAATCAATAATAATTGCGAGAGAGTCTTTAGGATATTTTTCTATCACATTGATTGCCGACCAGTCGAGATACTGTTGCCTGTTAATGGTGGTATCACCCAATCTTTTCTCAACGTCATAGCCTTTTGTTATCCGGCTTACGTCAAGTGCACCGCTCATACTGCCACATGCGCCAAATATGTTTGCATGCCGGAAGCCAAGAAACAGTCCTCCATGTCCTCCCATGCTTAGCCCAGTTATTGCTCTCCCTTTGCGATCTTTAATGGTATTGTATGCAGAGTCTATGTAAGCAGGAATTTCAATGCCAACGTTTGTCTCATAATGCATGGTAAGATCAATAGGACTGTCGAAATACCAGCTACTAAAAGCGCCGTCGGGGCACACAATCATCAATTGATTTTCATCAGCGAGCTTTTGCAATTCAGGATCCTGCACCGCCCATTTACTATAATCTTGGCTAAAACCATGCAACAGATAAACAACCGGAAAAGGGCTACCCGTCTTTTTATAGTTCGATGGGGTGACCACTACACATTTTACATTTTTAAACATGCTGTTGCTGTAGATGCTCAACGTATCTACGGAAGCATTTGAAGAATAGGAGAGCGTTACGAGAAAAGCTAGAAAAATCAATGTTTTTTTCATACAGAAGGCTGGTTGTTTTTTTATTATAAATATACTGGGTCTGTACCGGTTTTAGCATTTGTTATTAAAATGGAATAAATGAGTTTTGTAATCAAAAAGGCGGTCGTTGCACTGGTTTTTGAATGGCAAGGGCTAACACTGCGCCTCCTAAAAATAAAATGTACTCCCTGCGATTAACCTTAAAAATATTGACGCAAAAGTAAGCAGCAGAATGGATGCTGCAACGAGCATTTGATTTGCCTTGATACCCATGTTGCAAATGAGTAGCTGAAGAAGAATAGTTGAGTAACTCGATTTCACGTACCAGGCCAAAGAACAAGGTTAGAATTAGATGAGATACCCATGTTTGTAAGCAAACTTTTGACAAAGACGATGCTTCGGCAATAATGATGCTGACAGGTATTAAAAGTTCGATCCATACATATATAAATGATACTAAAAACATTTAAGATATTGGTTTTCAGTTTTCTGAGAGTAAAAGTTGTTATTAAAATAATACCCTTTCCCAATTGGTGACAGATTAAGGAATAACAATGCTGAAACCAACGACAAGTGTTCAATGCTTTTAATATCACACTGTGATAGCGGTCAATGTTGAGATTATGGAGTAACTCATTAAGGTAGCAAGAAGTTCCTTTAGATTATATAGACTCTATTTGTAAGTACGTGAACTGCCAGGTGCTGGAACTCTAAAATCTACTGTTGTGGTATATAATACTAATTAAAGTTTTCTAAGTTGCGCTATAAGCCATTGACAATAGGCAATATACATAAAAAGACTAAAATTTAAAGATAGACCGAGTATCCTGCCATAGCTATTAATAACGCAACAAATAGGTGTTCGGCAAAATCCTTTTCTACCTACACAAGTAGCC
>JALYZZ010000087.1 GCA_030948675.1 Bacteroidota bacterium
CATTATCTCTGCTTTATTTTCAATTTTTTTTCTGACCAGCTCCTTTCAACAAAAACAAAAAACAAAGACCTCAAACGCGATTACAGTAGTTGATCAACAGGCAAGAGAGCGTATCGACGCTACTTTAAAAAGCTTTGTTGACTCAGGGAAAGTAGTAGGTGTATCTGCACTTGTTTTCGAAAAGAACAAGGAGGTTTATTATAACGCGTTTGGGTATGCAAACCGCGAGGAAAAAATGAAGATGGACCGCAACACGATTGTACGATTGTATTCAATGACAAAGCCAATTGCAGGGGTAGCGCTCATGACTTTGTATGAAAAAGGCGCTTTTAAACTAGACGATCCGCTTGCCAAATATGCACCTGAATTTGCAAATATGAAAGTGTACAAAGGGGTAGACGCCTCCGGCAAAATGCTGCTTGAACCGGCTAAACGTGCTATCACTATTCGCGATCTTACCAGGCACACTGCGGGTTTTGTAGCGACTACAGACCTTCCTGGTTTGGGTGAACTTGCCAAAAAGACCGACCCTTTGAACCCTAATAATACGCTTGCCGAGATGGCGAAGAAATTGGCCACTTTGCCTTTGCTGTTTCAGCCTGGAGATCAATGGGCGTACGGCCCTTCGGTAGATGTACAAGCTTACCTGGTTGAGCGTCTTTCCGGAAAGCCTTTTGACAATTATTTGCAGGAAGTGATTTTCGGTCCGCTTGGTATGAACAACACCCGGTACGTAGTGCCGGAAAACGACCGAAAAAGGTTTGCCGGTATGTATCGTAAAACGGATGATGGGAGGCTGACGCTAGTGCCGGATGAAGAAAATACTTTTAATATTAAAAATTATCCGTTAACCCCCGGCGGCTTTGGGCTAACATCAACATTGGATGATTACATGAAGTTTGCCCGAATGCTGGTGAATAAAGGCCAGTTCGGCACAGCCAGGATTTTAAAGCCAGAGACTGTGAAACTAATGGCAACAAATCAATTGTCAGACACAATTAGGCAACGCATGTGGCTTCCCAGCAAAGGGCAGGTTGGTTTTGGGATTGATTTTGCTGTTCGTCTTCGTAAGCCCGCTTCAAAACAGGAAAACAATGGTGAGGTAGGAGAATTCTTCTGGGACGGTGCTGCCAGCACTTTGTTTTGGGTAGACCCCGTAAATGAACTGACAGCAGTTTTGTTTGTGCAGGAAATGCCGTTTTATGGAAAGCTGCACAAGAGCTTTCGCGATGCAGTTTATGGAGCGTACAAGGCGGACTAGGTTTAGAGTTAGTTGAGATGAAACGTTATAAGATTTAATACAATTATAAACCAAAAGACAACGATAAAAAACAAGACTATATGAGAAAAATAATTTCTTTTATGCACATGTCGCTTGACGGTTTTGTAGCAGGACCAAACGGAGAAATGAACTGGATTAAAGTTGATGAAGAAATTTTTGATTTTGTGGGCAAGCGGATAGGAGAAAGCGACACCGCATTATATGGACGGGTGACTTATGACATGATGGAAAATTACTGGCCTACCGCAGGAGACAAACCAAACGCCAGCAACCACGACGTGAAGCATTCAAAGTGGTATAAGAAAGCACACAAAGTCGTTTTATCTAAAACGATGAAAGATGCTGAACTCGCTAAGACAACAATAATTAGCGACAACCTTTCAGACAGAATAAACGAAATAAAACAATTGGGCAATGGCGGAAGTGATGACATCCTGCTTTTTGGAAGTCCCACAGCAACTCACTCACTTATTCAACTGAACTTAATTGACGGCTACTGGCTATTTGTCAATCCGGTTATTCTTGGCCGCGGCATACCATTATTTGTTGATATCAAAGACAAAATAACACTCCAACTATTGACTACCCGGCAGTTTGCTTCCGGGGTCGTTGAACTTAATTACATAGTGGCGAGGTAATAACAAAGAATTACTCAAAAAGGCATTTGCAAAAGCATCGCTGATGAAAGTAGGCGAATGTGTGTACTTCCATTAGCATGAGAATAATGTTGTCAGCAGGTATTCAACATTTATTTTACTTATTTCAACAATTCACCCATGCCGATCTTCGGCTTACATATATTTTTAGTGCTTTATTATTCAGCCCGGCCAAAGTGCCGTCTGAAGTAAAAGGCTTCGCAAATGAATATTTAAAAGCAATACATATCGCTGCCATGTACTCACTTGTAAATGGTAGGTTCATCGTTGGCAACAAGTTATAGCAGTTCATGATAAAACTTCTTTCTGGCCTTACAGCATTCATAATGTCGGTTTTTGTTGTCCAGCTATCAGCACAGTCACACAGTGCTCATAACCCAATTATTTTCGCCGACGTTCCTGACATGTCTATGGTTCGTGTCGGAGATAACTATTACATGAGCAGTACCACGATGCACATGAGTCCGGGTGTGCCGGTTATGAAGTCAACTGATCTGGTAAACTGGAAGCTCGTTAATTATGCTTATGATACCCTTGCCAGTATTGATGAGTTAAATCTAACTAACGGCAAAAGCACCTACGGCAAAGGATCATGGGCCAGCAGTATTCGTTATCATAATGGTACTTATTATGTCAGCACTTTTGCACAAACTACTGGCAAGACACATATCTATTCAACCGTTGATATAGAAAAAGGCCCGTGGAAAGCAGTCTCGTTCAAACCATCTTATCACGATCATTCGTTGTTTTTTGACGACGACGGTAAAACCTATTTGATTTATGGAGCAGGCAGATTAAGAATCGTAGAACTTAATGAAGGGCTCACTGGGGTTAAGCCTGGCACAGATACAGTGCTTATACAAGATGCAAGTGCACCCGCAGGCAACAACATTAATCTTCGTGCCGAGGGTTCTCAGCTCTTTAAGGTAAATGGAAAATACTATTTATTTAATATAACCTGGCCCAGAGGCGGTATGCGCACGGTGGTTATTCACCGTGCCGATAAAATTAGCGGCCCCTGGCAGGGCAAGTTGGGTCTGCAGGATTTAGGGGTGGCGCAGGGAGGACTTATTAGCACACCGAAAGGTGATTGGTACGCGTATTTGTTTCGAGATTACGGCGCTGTGGGTCGTATCCCTTATTTAGTGCCTGTTACCTGGCTAGATGGATGGCCGGTTTTAGGGGTTGACGGTAAAGTGCCTGATACCCTTAACCTGCCTGTGAGCAGAGGGTTAATTCCTGGTATTGTAGCATCTGATGAATTTAACCGTCGAAAAGGGGAAGCAGCATTACCACTAGTGTGGCAATGGAACCATAACCCCGATAATACTTTGTGGTCTCTTACTAAAAGAAAAGGCTACTTACGTCTTGCAACGGGCAGAACAGATACAAACTTCCTGGAAGCCAGAAACTCATTAACCCAACGCACGGTTGGTCCCGTTTGTACCGGCGCTACGATGCTCGATGTGTCCAACATGAAAGATGGTGATTTTGCCGGTTTAGGATTGTTGCAGAAAAATTTTGGGTTGGTGGGTGTTCGTGTAGAAAGCCACCGTAAGGTGATCGTTATGATTAACGCCAGCACCGGAAAACCTGAAGAAACAGGATCTGTGCCGCTTACCCAAAACACAGTGTATTTTAAAGCAGAATGTGATTTTACCGATAAAAAAGATGTGGCAAATTTCTTCTACAGTGCTGGTGGTAAAACGTGGAAGGCTGTGGGTACCCAGTTAAAAATGGCGTATACATTACCACATTTTATGGGTTATCGTTTTGCACTCTTTAACTATGCAACCAAGAACGTCGGAGGCTTTGCCGATTTTGATTTCTTCCATATAACAGATACAATTTCTAACCGACAAATTTTCTAAATGGCCGGACCAAAAAAACTTATCCTTTGAACTTCAATGTAAATCTTCAACCAAAAAAGGCATACTGGAACGTAGTTGATTTTGCTACGGCAAAATAAAACGCAAATCCGATTATATTGAAGGAACAAGTTTTTCGTGACCAATAAAAAGTAACGGCTCGAAAAACAGCTAAACAAGGCAACGAGTTTATCTGCCAGCAAACATTTCAAACAAAAAAAATGAAGCGTACTCTATTTTTATTTGCAGCATTGATTGCCTTAACTGCCACTGCTTTTTCGCAGGACAAAAAGTTTTACATTTTTCTTTGCTTCGGGCAGTCGAACATGGAAGGCAACGCAAAAGTGGAAGCGCAGGACTCCATTGTGGACGATCGCTTTCAGGTTATAACTGGTGATGCCAGACCCCACATCTTAATTACCCCTAATAACACTGCGCTCAAGATGAATTATTTCTATAAAATAAAGTGTTGTTGCGAAATAAATTTTGATCATCTTCGTAATGCGCCATTTAGAGAAAAGAAAAAATATTTGATTGCATAGAACCTGCCATTTTACATGAAAAAATTCTTCTTCATCTTTTTAATATTTGCTACAACGGTTAGCTTTTCTCAGACTTCTGCTAGCTTAAAACTTTGGTATAACAAACCATCTGGTAAAACCTGGGAGAACGCATTGCCAATAGGAAATGGTAGGTTAGGCGCTATGATTTATGGAAATGTAGATCAGGAAATCATTCAATTAAATGATCACACACTTTGGAGTGGAAGTCCGAACCGTAATGACAATCCTGTAGCATTCGATTCATTAGCCGTAATAAGGCAACTAATATTTGCAGGTAAGCAAAAGGAAGCAGAACAGATTGCCAACAGGGTTATTATAAGCAGAAAATCACAAGGTCAGATGTTTCAGCCGGCTGGTAACCTTCAACTAAGCTTTCATGGACATGAGAAATTTAGCAACTATTACCGGGAAT
>JALYZZ010000093.1 GCA_030948675.1 Bacteroidota bacterium
CGACCTGATTGTTCTGTGTTTTCTATTTTTTTATTATTTTCTTTGAAGGCAAATTGAAAGATCATTAAGATGCCCGTAATAAGGCCTGCAAAAAAATATATAATTGCTTTGTTTTTATCCGTCATAAATATTTGAATTAAAAATAATTAATGATTTACCGGGTAACAGCACTAAAATTGTGCTAAACAGAATGAGTTTTTTTGCCTGAATATCGCCTCACCCTGAAATTCATCTTGACCATGGTCTTGTGCGAATCCTAACAATCCTTCACATTTTCCTTTGGAACTTTAAGCAGTATGGGCTAGCTTTGCAGTCCGTAAATAATTTTGTTTAACGCATTTAAATTTCTATTTAGAATGCCAGTAAAAATGAGACTGCAAAGACACGGCAGCAAGAAACGTCCTTTCTACTTTATAGTAGTGGCCGATGCCCGTGCACCAAGAGATGGTAAGTTTATCCAGAAAATTGGAACTTACAACCCATTAACTGTACCTGCAACAGTACAGTTAGACCGTCAAAAGGCATTAGATTGGTTGCACAAAGGTGCGCAGCCAACTGATACAGTTCGCAGAATTCTTTCCTTTAAGGGAGTATTGTACCTGAAGCACCTTTTGCGCGGTGTTGGATTAGGTTTGTTTGATGATGCTACTGCTATGGAGAAATTCCAGGTATGGCACTCAGAGCACGAAGCACAGGTTAAAAAGCGTACTGAAGAAAATCGTAGAAACCAGCGGGCAAGAAGAAATCCTCCTGTAGTAAGACGTGTTGAAAGAAGTAGCGATGCACCTGCGGAAGGTAATTCACCAGCTTAATTTTAAAAAGATTGTAATACAATTCTTTGAGTCCCTAACCATGTTAGGGACTTTTTTTATAGTACAGTCATTTGTTCCGGTGGCATCATCGTTGCGACGCATTTCCTTCATCCGCAAACTTTCATTCGTCTTTTCCTCAGCGAAAATAGCGATTGCTTTTAGCCATTTTTTATACCTTAAACCTTCATCATGAAAGATTATTTTCACATAGGTAAAATAGTAGCGAGTCACGGACTTACCGGCGAAGTTGTATTGCAACATGCGCTTGGCAAAAAGACTGATTTAAAAGGTTTGCAAACCATATTTATAGAAGAACGAAAAAGTTCTTTCCTTCCTTATTTTGTTGAAGCTACCACTGCTAAAAATCAGGAAGAAGTTTACATAAAGCTCGAAGGTTTCAATACAAAAGAAAGTGCGCGGCGGTTAAATCAAAAAGAGGTTTGGTTGCTAAAACCAGACTTTGACAAGTATGCCGCCAAATCTTCACCTATATCTCTCCTTGGTTATATGATGATCAATGAAGGCGAAGAAATAGGTGAAATCGTAGAGGTAATAGAACAACCAATGCAGGTACTTTGCAAAATAATCTACCAGGGCAATGAAGCACTTATTCCAATTCACGAAGAAAGCCTTAAAAAAATCGATAAAATGAATAAACGCGTTTATGTGGATCTACCTGAAGGATTGCTTGATATCTATGCCTCCAACTCCTAAAAATATGTCACCGCAAAAAGCATTTAAATAGTTTTGTTTGAATGATAGCAAAAGCCATAGAAATAATTTTACCCTGC
This sequence comes from Bacteroidota bacterium, assembly GCA_030948675.1. GTDB lineage: Bacteria > Bacteroidota > Bacteroidia > Chitinophagales > Chitinophagaceae > Segetibacter. The sequence goes on from JALYZZ010000093.1 coordinate 1,604, forward strand.
TAAGATTACTTGCAGCATACTTTGTATTGATTTCGCACTCGTTTGGCGTTCTTGAAAAACCCCTTCAGCAACCAGCACTATGGTACAATGGTAAGAGCATTATTTTTAGTGGAGTCGGCTTGTATATCTTTTTTACGATCAGTGGCTTTTTGGTGACGCACAGCCTTTTTAACTCAGACTCTTTAAAGCATTATCTGTGGAAGCGAGTCATCAGAATTTTTCCTGCCCTGGTTGTTGCAAATCTTGCCTGCATAATAACCGGCTGCCTTATAACGAGCCTACCTCGAAGCGATTATTTGTTTAATAAAGGTACCTGGGCTTATCTCTTTAAAAATTCGACCTTACTTGTTAACCAATTTTATCTCCCCGGTGTTTTTGACACTTTAAAAAATCATACGGTCAATGCATCTCTTTGGACTATTTTAATTGAGGTTGAGTGCTACCTCGTGTTGTTTTTGGGGGCCGTACATATTGTTACCCGTAAGTGGTTATACTTACTGTGTTTTGTGTTGTTTGAAGCGTTAAGAGTGTATGTAAATGTGCTTAACAATTTTCATATAAGAGGGCTTGACTTGTATGCAATATTTACGTTCGGCACTTATTTTTATCTCGGGTCACTTCTGTATGTTTTTAAAGACGACATCCGCTTTAAATGGTTTTATGCAAATATTTTAATGGCTGTTGCTTTAGCAACTGTCTATACTTTTTTAGAATCAATTACTATTTCGATTTTTTTCGCTTACTGTTTTATTATTATCGGCA
>JALYZZ010000106.1 GCA_030948675.1 Bacteroidota bacterium
ATACAACATCGCTGTGCAAAAACAGTTCTTTCTATCTTTACTCATCAGCGTTTCATAATTGACACAAGCTTTGCAGCCCGCCCAAAATTGCTCGTCGTCTGTAAGCTCAGAATAAGTAACTGGCTCATATCCTAATTCGCTATTAATTTTCATAACGGCAAGACCTGTCGTTAAACCGAAGATTTTAGCAGTGGGATACTTTTCTCTTGACAAGTCAAAGATCCTTTTCTTTATCTGCTTTGCTACACCGCTCTTACGGAAATCAGGAGCTACAATTAAGCCACTATTTGCAACGTACTGGTCGTGACCCCATGCTTCAATGTAGCAAAATCCAACCCATGTACCATCTGCAGTGACTGCGATAACAGCTTTGCCTTCCTCGATTTTTTTAGCAACATATTCAGGGCTTCTCTTAGCTATACCAGTTCCCCTGGCTTTGGCAGAAGACTCCATTTCATCAGTGATCGTTTTTGAATAGTGAACGTCACTATTGTCGGCCACCCTAATAATAATTTGCTGATCCACGTTTGATAAATAATTAAGAAGAATAATGTTAAGAAGATCGTGCCAAAAACAGGTACACTACACCTGCATTTACCTATAGAAACGTTATAGTGCTATCTCAGATACGTGGTCGTCGGATAAGGTATAAGAAGTGCTCAGAACCCAAAAAATTTACAGCACCACTAAGAGAAGGGTGACTTGCAGAAAGGTAATTATGGGTGATAAAATTTTTCAACTTCCCGTAAAATCAAAATGTAAAAAAAATTTTTGAAGATGTAAAAGTATAATACTTTGAAAATCTTCAACAATAAATTTTATTAAAATTTCACTGCAAACATTTCAGGTTTTCAACCAACAGAAACAACCATTAAAAAACCCGGTTCACTTGCCGGGCTTTTTAAACGATTTGCTTTAAAAATTTATTCGTTTGGCGGACGCATTCCTCCCCGCATTTCTCCCATTCCTCCACCGCGGAACATCTGTCTCATCGGGTTGTTATTGCCGTTGCCCTGTTGAGGTGCACCAAAGCGCCGTAGATTATAAGTAAAACTAATAAGGAAGTAACGGGTAAGCACCTGGGTTCTAGTGTCTACAATAGAGTTTTGATCTACCGTGCGGGTAATGCTCTTATTTTGATTAAGCAAATCGTACACATTGAATTTCACCTCACCGCGTTTATTTTTAAACATCATTTTAGAAAGGCTGGCATTTAGCAAGGGTATAGACTGATTGAAACCTGCCGATTGGCCACGATACATTGTATAATTAAAATCACTTCCCAACACCCAGCCGCTTTTAGTGGCATAAGTAGGTTCTACAGAAAAAATCTGCGTAAAAGAGTTTGCATTTTGATTATTGGTCGTTGCTGTAGCACTATATTTAACGATGTTGAATGTAGATGTACTGAAGAAATTAAGGTCAAGACGTTCCTCCAGGTTCATTGTCAATCTTACAGTTTCTCCAACTATGTAATTGTTGGTAAAGATTTTTACGTCCTGCGCGTTCGGGTTTACGTCTGTGTATGTCTTCGACAAACTTGCATCACGATTAACCGATACTCTTGTAGTGAAATTAAGATTGGACTTCGGTGTTTTTACAGGAAAGCCGTAATTGATAAATCCTGAAATATTAAATCCTCCATTAATATTAATTGGTTTTGAAAATTGAGTACCCGGGGTTAATGTATCATTTTCGGCTGCAAGAATAACATTAGATCTTGAAGAGTTTATAATGTTATAGTTACTGATCCTGTTGGTGGTTACACCTCCGTTGAAGCTGACAAAGAAATTTTTGAAGGTGGAGATATTGAATTTGGAATAGTTTAGATTGAAGTTATGGCTGAAGGACTGTTTCAAGGCAGGATTACCGGTTGTATGATACAATACATTAGAAACTTTATCTAATACATCCTGTAGTTGGGTGATGTTTGGCTGCTGTGTATTTCCACGGTAATTGAACCTGAAATTCTGTGTTCTGTTTTTACTGTATTGCAAACCTAACATCGGGGTCAGATTGTTAAAGGACTGTGCAAGAAACCTGTTTTTAGTAATGTTATCACTTGTTAAGTCTGCATGTTGCAAACCTAAGCCCATTGTATAATTCCACAATTTGCCTAGCTGCTGGCGGTAATTGACAGTAAAGCGGTGAGAGGCATTGGTATTCTTAAAAAGATTTGTTAGCGTAGTATCCACAAGGTCGTACAATTTGCTTGAGTTGTTAAGCCTGAATGTCTTTTGATCAGAATTGCTGCCGTTATAATTGTAGTTATAATTCAATTCAAGCTGTGCAGTAGCACTGATCGGTTCAGTATAAGAAAGCGTACCGCTAAAGGTTTTTCCGTCACGGTTGGTTGTGCTTGTACGATCGGTGGTATCGCTGCCCCTCGATGTTACATTGTAGCTTAAGTTATTAGAAATGCGATCATTCGTATTTAACCCTTGTGTTAAATTTACACTCAACGTACGGCCACGCTTTTGAAAACGGTGACGAAACAACATCATATTATTAAAAGTATAGCCACTGTTATGTGAGTTTGTCATTGACTGTACATTATTTAACGATACAAGTTTACCTCTTGTTATCTGCGTTTTAGTCTCGCTAATATTGTCAGACTCCTGGTAACTTATATTAGGTCTTATAAGCAATGAGTTCATCGTATCAAAGCGCGTTTCTACTTCGAAATTTGCACGCTGGTTTTTGTTTAAATTGAGCGAGTTGTTGATGTTACTATTAAACGTAGATGAGTCATTTGTATTAAATGTTTCGGT
>JALYZZ010000181.1 GCA_030948675.1 Bacteroidota bacterium
GTACAGCACTCGATGCTATTAAAAAGTAAAGAAATCAAGCAAAAAAAATTTATGTTGTTTTACCAATAAAAACAAAGAATTCAAAAGTAACGATAGAGCTGGGTTGTTTTTAGACGAATAGTGTTAGTTAAATTACGACTATTAAAAGACACTGGTTTTATGGCACTTCTTTTGTCTATTCCAGATTACTAAATAGAGTTATGAGTAATATTAGAGAAATGATTGCTTTGGGCCGAATAGGGCTAATAGGCGTTTTCTCAATGATTTTTTTAATCAAAATAATTCTGTTCTTTAAATATGAAAAGGAATGGAACTCTATTACTTTTTTTCATTTCACGGGTATTCAGTTACGAATGACTGTGAGCAAAGAACTGCGAAAAAAGAGAAAGTTTCAAAACAGCCTGACAAGATTAATGCTGGTAGTAATTTTATTCCTCGGAGTTACTTTTGGCTTCGGTTTAATAACCAAAGATTAGTTAGACGTCGTAACCGCCATATCATATTGTTGTAGTAGCTCTTGCTTACAATTAAGATCAATCAAAGACTACCGGCATTTTTTAAAAGTATTATCTTACTCTTTCATCATTGTTATTATTCAATACTGCCGCCTGCAACATTCATTAGTTAAATAAGAAGCGCATGCAACAAAAAGTTTTACCTGGCGTAAAAAGACTGCTTTTTTATAAAATGATCCTTCTTGCATCGGTGGCGTTTTTTAATGGTATTCTTTGCCTTAAGGGGCAGGAAACACAACCCTCTACTTATTGTAATCCTGTCAACCTCGATTATACTTACATGATTTACAATGCCGATAAGAATATCTCCTATCGTTCGGGGGCGGATCCTGCGGTGGTAAAGTTTAGGAACGAATACTATATGTTCGTAACGCGTTCATTAGGGTATTGGCACTCTGTTGATTTATTGAACTGGTCTTTTATAACTCCTGAAAAGTGGTATTTTCAGGGCTCTAATGCACCTGCGGCTCATAATTATAAAGACTCTGTGTTGTATGTTGCCGGTGATCCTTCGGGCTCGATGAGTATTTTGTATACTGATAACCCGAAGAAGGGCGACTGGAAAGCAGTTCCTTCAATACTAAACGATCTGCAAGACCCCGACTTGTTTATTGATGACGATGGTAAAGCGTACATGTTTTGGGGCTCTTCAAATGTGTATCCTATCAGGGCAAAAATACTGGACAAAAATCATCGCTTCACCGCTTCCGATTCTACCTATACATTGTTTGGATTGGATATGAAAAAGCATGGCTGGGAACGGTTTGGTGAAAATCATGCTGATACTGTTATTGGCGGCTACATGGAGGGCGCATGGTTAACAAAGCACAACAACAAATATTACATGCAGTATGCTGCTCCTGGTACTGAGTTTAACGTATATGCTGATGGGGTATATATGAGTGATTCTATTTTGGGCCCCTATCATTATGCGCCTAATAACCCTGTGTTTTATAAAGCAGGCGGTTTTTCTAATGGTGCCGGTCATGGTAGTACAGTAATTGGCCCTTTAAATATGTATTGGCACTTTGCATCTGCTGCCGTAAATGTTAATGTAGGTTGGGAACGTCGCATTTGTATGTACCCCGCCTGGTTCGACAAAGATGGCCTGATGTATTCTAATACTTCTTTCGGCGACTATCCGCATTACGCCCCTGCCGTTGCCGGAAAAATGGGTGCGTTCACGGGATGGATGCTGCTTTCTTACAACAAGCCTGTTAAAGCCTCTTCTTCGCTAAGTCAATATCCTGCAACAGGCCTTACTGATGAGAATGTAAAAACATTTTGGGTGGCTGAAAAAAATGACGATAAGCAATGGGTTGAGATTGACCTGCAGAAGCCGGGAAAAGTATATGCCGTGCAGATAAACTATCACGATTATAAATCGGATCTGTACGGCAGGGTTCCCAATCTTTATCACCGCTATACAATTGAAGGTTCGGTTGACGGGCAAGCCTGGATAACTCTTGTAGACAGAAGCAGCAGTGTTAAGGATGTTCCGAACGACTATGTACAGTTAGCATTGCCGCAAACCGTACGGTATGTCAGGTATAAAAATATTCATGTTCCCATGAGAAATCTGGCAATCTCCGATCTGCGGGTTTTTGGGATAGGGCAGGGAAAAGTACCTGCAGTAGTAAAGCAATTTTCAGTGACCAGGCAGACGGATAGGAGAGACGCAATAATCACCTGGAAAGATGAACCCGGCGCTCAGGGATATAACATTTTGTGGGGCATTTCGCCTGAGAAATTATATAGTTCGTGGTTGGTGTATGGCAAGAACTTTCTAAACCTGAAAGCATTAACTACCAATCAGCAATATTATTTTTCAATAGAAGCATTTAATGAAAATGGTGTTTCGAAAAGGGCAAAATTGGTCGGGATAAAGTAAAGCAATCTCAGTGTAAGAGATTCAATTATTGTTAGCTAAAGCGTTAACCGCCTTGTACTTGTTGCCATTCAAATGTGCGAGGAAAGAGAAGCTGTGTAAAATGCTTAGGCTGGCTCAAAAAAAAAGCCCCTGCAAATGCAAGGGCTTTAAATGGATAGAAAGCAGTTTTATAAATTTTTCAATAACTCATTTCCGAAATTGACATAATCATCATTTTTGCCTTCTTTGGCAAGTTCAACCGTTTTTTGTGCGCTTATTTTTGCGGCCGCTTTATCACCCATATCCTTCTGAATTCGCGCTTTTGTCAGATACATATAATAAGCTTTCGGATTTTCGGCGATCGCTTTATTAATGTTTTCCAACGCTTTTTGATAATTCTTCTCGTACTCATAATAATAACTTGCTGCCTGCTGGTAAGGTTTCTTATCCCCTTTCAACGCTGCCTCTAGCTGAGTACGCAAGCGATCTTTGATGTTGGTAGTAATAGGAACTACTACCGCAGTAGTGCCCCAAATCAATTGAAGGTCGCAACTTTCATTTTTAACGTTGCTAAACAATATTGTAAATGTTTCCAGTGGCGACCCTATGGTATATGCGGGAGCTTTAAAACGAACCACATCATCACTTTCTTTGAAGCCCTCCTGGCCGGGGTAGGCTGTTCCTTTGCTTAATACAACGTCCCATTGGTCCCTTCCGGGAATGGTATAAATTACATAGCGTCCGCTATCGAGCAGCTTACCACCTATAGTTACGTTATCGGTAAACCGGATTCTTGTAGCAGCATTCGCACCAGTTCGCCATGGCCTGCCCAGCGGAGCAAGCTCAGTTTTATCGCCAAATAATTGACGGCCTTTAATGCCCGGACGGCTATACGTAAGCTCAATTTTACCCATTCCAAAGTCTTGTATAATGGTTTGAGTTGAACTAGGTGCAGGCATTGCAACCTGCGCTTTCACATTTGCTGTGAGAAGAGCGACAGCGGCCAAGCCTGTAATAAAAAATTTATTCATAATAGTATTTTGTGCAAACGTAAGGCAAGATGAAGAAAGATTATTTTTTCCTTATTTTAAAAGAGAATTATAACTTTTACTTTTTTCTCTTTTCTGTTATTTTTCCAATGTGGGCCACTGCGCAACAGGGCAGTTATTTTGTCGGCTACAGGCTTATCTATTTCTTGCGGTAGTCTGATATCTGTTGGTTGCCCACTTTTATTAAGCGCAAAGTTCAGTACAAGTTTTTCCTTTGAATTTTGGTAAGACTGAATTGCATCTATGAAATCTGAGTTGTCGCCCAGGTATTGTTCAAAATTTTTCCAGCCACCAATTGGTTTTGCTGTATTTATGGTGTCTACCCTAATGGTGGTGGAAGCGTTGTTACTCTTATTTGCCATTGCCGATACTACCGTTTCAGACAATGACATTTCATCTTCTTTCAATGTAATTCTATTGTCTGTTTTATTGTGTTTAATCCTGGCTTTTGCAGCAGCGTATCCGGGGGAGTCTGGATTAACTTCAATAATAGAGTCATGTGCTTTTAAAGTAAAGTTTCCATTCGCATCCGAGCTGGTGAGGATGCTGCCATTATTGGCTTTTATATCTGCAAAAGCTACCGGCTCGCCTGCGTTGTCCACTACTTTTCCTTTGAATTCGTTTTTCGCCGATAAACGGGAAAACTTTGGTTGTGTAGAATTGGCAGTATCAGCGACCGATGGCATGGTAACAGCAGCAGTTATGATCGAATCCGATGGGTTAGCATTTTTTGCTAATGGCTTATCGTTGGTAATGCCTTCTTTTTTATTGAAATTATGCCCATTGTTATTAGCACGAATAACTGGAAACTTAAAACCATCTTTTTTAGGTGTTAAGGCAATTTCTGGCAAAGGGTCCTCTGTAACCTTAATAGTTTCTTTTTCATGAGTACCTTTTGGAGGCATTGAGACGATGCTGCCGTTCGGAGGCCAACTGTTATTTACGACAGAATAAGTAATTGCGCCTGCCGAAACCATTACCAAAATGATTGCCGCTATCCTCCACCACTCCGTTTTTTTAGTTGTGAGCGTTACTACTTTTGCCCTTTGCTTTTTGGCAGTTATTGCTGTTTCTATTTCGCTCAAATGTTGTTGGGCTATTGAAGTATCACTTGCTAAAAATCCTTCCATAGCATTAGCGAGAAAAGGATCATTCATTAGCGCCTTTTCAAATTCGTGCATCTCCTGCCGCGACATTTTTTGTTGCAGGTATCTTTCCATTTCGGGTAGCCTATATGTTTGCGTTTCAGCCATTTTCCTCCATACAAATTTTTAAGTTTCGTCTGCCATTTTGCACCAGGCTTCTAACCTTGTTCCAGTCGAAGCCTGTAATTACTGTTATCTCATTGTAGCATTTGTTTTCAAGGTAAAATAATCGCACTGTTTGTCTTTGTTCCTCATTCAGCTTTTGCATGCAACCTCCCAGCTTTTCTAGCTGCCTTTCTTTTTCGAACACATTTTCAAGATGCGAAAAGTCTTCCGATTGCATAACCTGAGGGTCAAGTCCGACAGTAGTCAATTTTTTATTCACACGTGTTTGCATAAGACAATGATTTTTTGTGACCACGTACAGCCAGCTTTTAAAATGATCGATTTCATGTTTCTTTACCTTCTCTACCAACTCGTAGTAGATGTTCATTACTGAGTCTTTTGCTTGTTCCTGATCGCCCAGATATTTTATGCAGGTGCCATAAACAAGGTCGGTATAGCGTAGAAATAATTGTGCGAGAACATCCTGCTGCCAGTCTTGCCGGTAGAGCTCCAGCAACGCGGCATCAGATAGGGGAGAAGTACGTATCGTCTTTAATATTCCCATGTGCAATAACAACCGAATGTAAGTAAAAAAGTGGCTTTTAAAGGGAGTACCAGGTCAATGTATTACTTAGGTCATCATACGAGTGCTTCAGGACACACTTGTTCAACAATAAGAAGAGTGTAAATGAATCTAATTTCACCATTCAATCACTAGGATGTACAGTTACAAGAGGCAGCTTATTGACAAGATATTTGTTTGGAACTAATTGACTTTTTAGAATAGTCGTTCTTTAAGATCCCATTGCATACATAATTATATTCACTCCAAACTTTGTATTGTCTTCAGCCAAAAAACGTTTGTTTCTAAAATCATAATCCCATTCGCAACCGTAATCTTTGTTACTGTAGAGGACTGCAACCCGGCCGTTTATTTCTATTGCTTTCAGATAATCATGTACCAGGTCATCTCCCCAACCATTTAATTCAAAAGACGTTGTTGGCGGACCTTTTTCGAAAGTGAAAAACGAACGGTAAACATCATGTTTATTAGTAATTTTTTTTAAAGCCTGTGCTCCAAACAACGATGACATTTGTGCTTCAAAAGACTTTGCAAACAAGCCGTCAATATCATGATTACAGTCGTCCACAAATACAAACCCTCCGTTTTGGATGTACTTTTTGAAGTGAATGCTTTCCTGTGCGTCGAATTGCACCAGCTTATGACCGCTTAAATAACAAAATGGAGATTGAAATAAATCGTTGCTGCTTACATCTATAATTTTTTCTTGTAGCGTAACCGGTATTGTGGTGTATTCTATCAGAGAGTTTAAAATATTGGAAGGCATCCGCTGGTCTGTATTCCAATCTCCTGACCGGTACCTTAATCTTGTAAACGTAAACTTAGATCTCGCCATTCGCACTATTTAATAGTCAGTTTTATTATCAAAGTTCGACAGGTCAATTTTTTTCATTTCTTTTTTTACCCTAATTTCCATCCTTCCTCAAACCGCAATTTATTACTAAAAATACTGCTTTGGAAGTATCAGAAAGCACATTACAGCATTTATTAGGCAAACTATCAGCATTAAAAATTGAAATACAAAAGGTAATTGTAGGCCAGGATATCATCTTAGAAGAAATAATTGTAGCGCTTCTTGCGGGTGGTCATTGTTTGCTTGAGGGTGTGCCGGGGCTTGCAAAAACATTAATGGTGCGTACTCTTTCGCAGGCCCTTCATCTTTCTTTTCGCCGCATTCAGTTTACACCCGATTTAATGCCGACTGATATTGTAGGTACAGAGATTCTCGAAGAAGACCATGTAACCGGAAAACGCTTTTTTAAATTCAATGAAGGGCCTCTTTTTGCCAACATTGTGCTGGCCGATGAAATCAATCGTACCCCTCCTAAAACACAAGCTGCGCTGCTGGAAGCTATGCAGGAATTTGAAGTGACCTATGGTGGCAAAACTTACCTGCTTGATCGGCCATTTTTTATTCTTGCAACTCAAAACCCTATTGAGCAGGCGGGTACTTATCCTCTTCCTGAAGCACAACTTGACAGGTTTTTGCTGTACATTAAAATAGGGTACCCGACAGAGCAGGAAGAGATTAATATTTTAAGAAGCACAACAGGAAACAAAAAAGTTGTTGTTGATGCCGTACTAGGGGCAAGTGAAATACAACAATTGCAGGTACTGGTACGTGATGTAAGTATTAACGATGAACTGGTTGAGTTTGTATCAGCTATTATCAGGGCTACCCGCCCCGCTACATCACCGGTTGGTTACGTAAAGGAATGGGTGCGTTGGGGCAGCGGTCCGCGTGCCGGACAAGCGTTAATATTAACAGCCAAAGCAAGGGCGCTGCTAAAAGGCCGTTATGCTGTTATCATGGATGATTTGCATGCAATGGCTTACCCGGTTTTGCGCCACCGGATTTTAATGAATTTTAAAGCTGAAGCTGAAAACATTACATCAGACGATGTAACTGCTATGCTGTTAAAAACGATTGACCGGCCTAAGGGAAGGCTGTAATAATTTTACCGACTGCAAAGTAAAATGTCTGCAAATAATTTGCTTCAGGTATCGCCGCGACAGCTTGCGGTCGAGTTCAATTTCGAATTTTGGTTTTATGTTACGTAGTATTTAAACGAAGACTGGTCTTTCGGTGCGATGCTCCGTTCTGTTCTAGTAAGGCCATTTAGCATTAGAAAAATGCTATTAGATGCAGGGTTACTAAAAGATAAGTTTTTGTAAACATTGATGGATTAGTAGAAGGGTAGCCCTTATAGGGCATTAAGAAATCGTTGATAATCGTATGTTCTACAAACAGGTTGCCCTAATTGGGCAAGAAAAACGTTGTTAATTGGAGCTTCTACAAAAAGATAGCCCTTACACGGCATAGAAGAAACATTGTTAATTGGAGGTTCTCCAAACAGGTAGCCCACCGCATAAAAAAAACTTTGTTAGTTGGACTTGGAATAACACATTACATATGCCCCTTTAGGGGTTACCTGTTTGTAGCAAAAAAGGAATAATACATTACATATGCCCCTTTAGGGGTTACCTGTTTGTAGCAAAAAAGAATAACACATTACATATGCCCCTTTAGGGGTTACCTGTTTGTAGCAAAAAAGAATAACACATTACATATGCCCCTTTTGGGGCTACCTGTTTGTAGCAAAAAGAATAACACGTTATATATGCCCCTTTTGGGCTATCAAAACTTCAAAATGTCATATGGCAAATACATATACCCAGTTATACATTCATTGTGTCTTCGCTGTAAAATATCGCCATGCTATTATTGACCCGGGATGGGAAGAAAGACTTCACATGTACATAACAGGAATAGTTCAAAACAACGGACATAAGTTGATAGCAATTAATTCGGCTAAAGACCATTTACATTTATTTATAGGGCTTAATCCAAAACAATCGTTTTCAGACATGATGAGATTGGTAAAAGGAGATAGTTCTGAATTTGTAAACAAGCAGGGGTTTACAAAAAGAAAATTTAATTGGCAAGAGGGATATGGAGCCTTTAGCAATAGCCGCTCTCAAATTGATAGTGTTGTTAATTATATCCGAAACCAGAAAGAACATCGCAGCAGAAAAACGTTTATAGACGAATATTGTGAAAATGTTGAAAGACTATGACGTTGAATATGATGAAAGATATATTTTCCGGGATTTAATGGATTGAAGCAGGCTGTAGTTGTATTACAACAAAGAGCTTTAGAAAAGAAAAGTAAGTTATTTTAAAAAGGGTAGCCCCTTTGGGGCATAAACCGATTGATCGAAACTGTGATCCTACAAACAGATCAGCCCCCGTGGGGCATGGCTAATGATCGAAATGGTATTTCTACAAACAGGTTGCCCTTACAGGGCAAATCAAACTAGTTGTCTTTCTAACCAGCTTTAAGAACAACTACTAAATTTCAAAAAACGTCAAAAGAACTTTTTGCGTTCCATAATCAATATATGCCCAAGATTCCCTCTAACACGCTACCTGTTTACACACCATAATCATATGTTCCCACCAATGCCCCTTCAGGGGCTACCTGCTTGTAGACAAAAAAAGGATAGGATTAGGTAAATTGCCCCTTTTGGGGCTACCGACAAAACTGAAGTTGTTATGAGCAGATTAATTGATCCGAAAATATTAATGTCTATCAAAGACCTTCCGCTTGCTGCTAAAACAACCGTTGACGGCTTTATGGCAGGCACTCACACCAGCAATGTGAAGGGGGTAGGGATGGAATTTAGCCAATACCGCAGTTACCAGGCTGGTGACGATCTTAGGAGGTTGGATTGGAAAATGTTTGCGCGGTCTGACAGATACTACATCCGAGAATCTGAAATTGAAACCAGCATATCGGTACGGCTGCTAATAGATGCAAGTGCATCAATGCAACATGAAGATGATGGCTTTACAAAGATTGAGTATGCACGCTATCTTGCCGCTTCTTTGGCGTGGCTTGCAAGTAAACAAGGCGATGCAATAGGCTTATGCGTATTTCAAAACAATACGCTTTTCTCCTTGCCATCCAAACAAGATCACCAGCATCTTTCAAGAATTTTTTACCAGCTCGAGCAACTTAATCCGGCCGGTAGTTTTACGGATCCCATAAATTATAAAAGCATTTTTACAAATGACAAAAAAGAGTTGCTGATCTTTATTACCGACTACTACCAGCAGAACGAAGAAATATCATCACTACTGCATTCACTATCTATAAACAGGCACGAAATAATTGTTTTTCATCTGATGGGTAGAAACGAAATAGACCTGAACTTTAAAGGCTATGCTGCATTGGAGGACATGGAAACAGGCAAGACGGTCAGGTTTGATCACTCTAAAAGTAAAAAGCCGTATAAAGAACGGCTGGAAAAATACCTGGAAACAGTGCGGAAAGAACTGATGGATAAAAACATCTTTTACCGCTTAATAACAATGGATGAGCCGGTAGAAACGGCTTTAAGAGATTTTTTGAACCGGCGTAATAAAATCAAAGGATAAGTTTTGCTTCACTTTTTACAACCGATATGGCTCTGGGCGTCTGCAGGAATAATTGTTCCTATAATTATTCACCTATGGAACGTTACACAGGGCAAAACTTTACGGGTAGGCAGTATCGCTTTTCTTACCGAAAATGCAAAATCACATGCCAGCAGTTTTAAACTATCTCTGTTATTGCTCTTGCTATTGCGTTGCCTTTTAATAATTGTTTTGTCAATGTTAATAGCAAAGCCTTTTTATGAACAACAGGTAGACTTACATAAAGAAAAAGGCTGGGTGTTAATAGATAAAAATCAGATAAACGAGGCGTATAAAAAGTACAGATCTTCAATCGACTCGCTTCTTCGTGCCGGCTTTACTTTTCATTACTTTAATTCCGGTTTTGAAGAAGCCAGGTTTGAGGACGTGGTGAAATTGATGAGGGATACTACTACTTCAGATATATCGTACTGGGCCCTATTGAAGCAACTGGATCAAAAAGTGCCTTCCACGCTTCCGGTGTTTGTCTTTACAGATAACAGTCTAAGAAAATTTACCGGCACACGTCCTGCTGTTTCTCTCAACCTGGTGTGGCACATTTACTCCGGTGCAGACACACTGGTAACGTGGTTGCAAGATGCTTATCAAATCAGCACCGATAGCATACGCGTGGCATTGGGTTTCAGTGTACCAG
>JALYZZ010000113.1 GCA_030948675.1 Bacteroidota bacterium
CCTCTGTCTACATCGTCACTGCAATTTTATAGAAACGCTTACCGGCGTGATCGGGACTATTCAACATTATATTTTATTATTACCTGGGCACTCAATATTGTAGACGCTACGGTATTTGGGCATTTAAAAGAATTTGACGTTAGTGAAGATCTTTCTCTCAAAATAAACCCGGTTATTAACCCGCAATTAAAAGGCCTCGGGCTCGTGCTTGGCTTTAAAACTCCGGTACGTAAGATATCTTTGACCCCTTAGGTTTAAAATTTTTTAGCAGCAGTATCAAATGCGGTATATTTTTCGTCAACATTGCAAAAGTTGAACCTCTGTGTAGAACAACCTGTTTGTTATTAAACCGTTTCTTATTTTACAACACTATAAAAAACAATACAATCACAAATGAAAATTGCGTTAATAGGTTATGGTAAAATGGGGCATGCAATAGAAGAAATCGCATTAAAAAAAAAACACGAAATTGTTTTAAAAATACACATCGACAATACGGAGGAAATGACTGCTGAAAATTTGCAAAAAGCAGATGTCGCTATTGAATTTACCGGACCTGACAGTGCAGTAGACAATTTGCTTAAGTGCTTCGAAGCAAGGGTACCAGTCGTGTGCGGATCAACCGGCTGGCTTAAAAAATGGCAGGAAGTTAAAAAAGATTGTGAAGATAAAGGTGCAGGTTTATTGTATGCAAGCAACTTTAGTATTGGCGTCAATCTTTTTTTTGAATTGAATGCTTACCTGTCGCAGCTGATGAAAGATTACGACGAGTACGATGTAAAGATGGAAGAGATTCATCACACACAAAAAAGAGATGCCCCAAGTGGAACAGCAATTACCCTGGCTGAACAAATCATGCAAAACGTGACCAGAAAGAAACAATGGGTAAAGAGTCATGCAGCCAGCAATCAAGAGCTGGAAATTATGAGTGAAAGAATAGACCCCGCACCTGGAACGCACAAGATAAAATACACATCTTCCATTGATGATATTGAAATCATTCATACTGCTCATAACCGAATAGGTTTTGCGGGTGGAGCAGTGAAGGCTGCGGAATTTTTAAAAGGGAAAAAAGGGGTCTTTACTATGAAAGATGTTTTGGGTCTGTAGCGCTCTCGTTGCAACCAAAAGCATGTTGCTGACAAATTGATGAATGCCTACACAATTACTACTTTTTCGACTACTATTATTACTAAATTGTACCTATTCGTTTGTTAACACAATCTTTCCTATGTGCTGGTTGCTTTCCATCAATGCATGAGCTGCAGCAGCTTCAGAAAGTGGAAATTTTTTATAGATAACCGGCAAAAAACTTTTACTCTCCAATAACGGCCATACATTCTTTTCAACTTCGGCAGCAAGATGCGCCTTGAACGCTGGTTCGCGATTTCGCAAAGTACTTCCGGTTATTGTTAAGCGCTTCCGCATAATGTCTGAAACTTTAAAAGCACAATCACCTCCTTTCATTGCATTAATAAAAACAAGACGTCCTCCGTCTTTTAACAGACGAATGTTTTTTGGTGTATAATCGCCTCCTATCATATCTAGAATAACGTCTGCTCCTTCCTCTTTCAACACCTCTTCAAAATCGTCTTTTTTGTATTGAATGCAGCGGTCAGCACCTAAATGAATACACGCTGCGCATTTTTCATCACTGCCGGCAGTGGCGAAAACAGTGGCACCAAAAGCTTTTGCCAACTGAATAGCAGTGATACCGATACCGCTGCTACCACCGTGAACTAAAAATTTTTCTCCGCTTCTCAACCCCCCACGTTGAAAAACGTTGTGCCAGACAGTAAAAATAGTTTCGGGTAAAGTGCATGCATCAGCATACGACCAGCCGTGCGGGATGGGTAAACAATTTGATGCATTTGCAACGGCATATTCTGCATAACCTCCACCTGAAAGCAGGGCACATACCCGGTCTCCCTTTTTCCATCGGCTGACTCCGGTGCTACATTCCTCAATAACTCCGGCCACTTCCAGTCCCGGTACATCTACCGGCGCGCCGGGCGGCGGAGGGTAAACCCCTTTCCGTTGCGCAACATCAGGTCTGTTGACGCCTGCTGCATATACCTTTATTAAAACATCGGTCGAAGCAATTGCAGGTACAGGTCTATCCTGAAGTTGTAAAACATCAGGCGCCCCAGCTTCGGAAATAACAACCGCTTTCATGATTATTGTTAGCACTTAAAAGTCAGTAGTAATTATCATTTGGAGACCTAAAAAGGTTTGTGGTTGGCTTATTACAACGTTTCCTTCTGTTGTTCTTCAATTAACTTGCCCAATTCTTCGGCTAAAGCCGATTGCCCTTCGCCAGTCTCATGCCAAATAACTGATCCGTTTCCATCAGTGTGCTTCAGCAATTTCACCTCATGTTCGTGCAGGTACACCTTGTAGTGTGTGTTACTGCTCTCGCAGAACGGTTTTACCTTTACGTATGTCTTATTGTGCCGAATATAAAAATCGTTATCGCAATTCATAAGGGGTAAACGTCTAAAAGTGATGGAAATAAAAAACGAAGTACTTTCATCTTATTTAATCTTCATTGTAACTTTTACACCTACTGTTAGCGCTTTCGTTGTAAATCTTCTCAGTTTGCCGTACACGTTGTAGGTTAGCTTATTGCCATTTAAATAAGGCCTTAATTCTGGAGCGTTATCAGGTGCTACATAGGTCATGGTAGAAGTGTTTGCCTGAGGAAACATAAAAGATGCCACTTCAAGTTCAGGGGTATTTTGACCTGCATTAGAGGCGAAAGTAAACCTGGCACTTTCGAAATTTGAAAAATTGTTTTGATCGTCAGCATTAGGCATGTTCATAACGATCTGCTTTATTTTAACTGATGTTACGTCGCCTGCACCAAATTGTCCATTGGTTTTTGCCCTGATAGTGCTATCGAGGTCAAAACTTTGCGTTAGTGTACCTATGGAGCGCTCATCGGTAGGTACAGGGGTACCTGCAGGTACAGCCACATATGGAATATTAAATGTAACCTCCGGAACATCTGCATCAACACCAGAAAATATTGAGTCAATAATTTTTTTACATCCGCCCACTCCACCTGCAATTGCTGCCAACAATAAAACCAATACGACTAATTTTTTCATTTTTAATTTTGTAGTGACTATCATAACAATACGTATGCCATTAAAGTTTTTATAGCTTCAGCTCGTGTAGTAACGAATAATTAGATTTGACAGGTATTTATGAAACACTTATTTTCCAATTCATTTTATGCTTTCATCAAAAGCTTACTATTAATCAATTTTACTATGCTCACGAGACGCCGGAGAGACTGCTTTACAAAAACTTTTAAAAACGCCCTTGTTCTGCCTGCTTTGATTGTTTTGATGCTTACTTCACACACCTATGGACAAACGAAGTCGAACGGAAATGAAGGTATGTCAAAACTCAACGCAGACAGCCTTGCAAAACACATCGCTGTATTGTCATCAGACCAATTTGAAGGAAGAAAACCTTTCACAAGAGCTGAAACAAAAACAATCCATTACTTGAGAGATCAGTTCAAGAGACTCGGCCTTACACCTGGAAATGGGAAAAGTTATTTTCAGGACGTGCCTATGGTTAATATTGCTACCACTGCATCTCCTGCAATGCTGGTTACTTCTTCAAAATCAAGCTTTACGTTGAAGGGTTATGAAGATTATGTGGTGTGGACGGACAAGACCGATCCGGCAATAACCATAGAAAACAGTGAAGTGGTCTTTGCCGGTTATGGTGTCGTTGCACCAGAATATAATTGGAATGACTACGCCGGACTTGATGTAAAAAATAAAATTGTATTAGTGCTGGTCAATGATCCTGGTTTTAATAATCACGATACAACTCTTTTTAAGGGTAAGACAATGACTTACTACGGCCGGTGGACTTATAAGTTTGAAGAAGCAGCACGACAGGGTGCTAAAGGTTGCCTGATCGTTCATAATACCGAGGGAGCAAGCTACTCGTTTTCGGTAGTTCAAAATAACTGGAACACCAGCCGGCTTCATTTGGACAACAGAGGTAAGAATGAGAAAAATTGCGACATGATAGGGTGGGTTTCATCAGATGCTGCTAAAAGAATGTTGGCCGCGGCAGGTAGTGACACAACACTGTTTGCGCTGGCAGACAAAAGAGGCTTTAAACCAGTGCCACTCGATCTAAAAATATCAACATCGATGCAGGTAAAGTCTACTTACAATAAATCGCACAATGTAATTGCTACAATAACCGGCACAAAACGACCTAATGAATACATTATATATTCAGCCCACTGGGACCACCTTGGAATAGGCAAGCCTGATGAAAAAGGTGACTCAATCTACAACGGTGCACTTGACAACGCCAGTGGCACTGCAGGTCTGCTAGAACTTGCGCGTGTGTTTAAAAGCCTGAAAAGAAAACCGGAACGAACAATTGTTTTTTTAAGCGTTACCGCTGAGGAGCAGGGACTTTGGGGTTCTGCTTATTATGCTCAAAACCCTGTTTTTCCGCCTGCGAAAACCGTAGCTGACATTAATATGGATGAACTTGAAGCATTCGAGAAAACAAAAGACGTAGTAGTAGTTGGTGCAGGGCAGTCTGAACTGGAAGATTATCTAAAAGAAGCCGCTCAAAAAGCAGGGAGGTATGTTGCATTTGAAACACATCCCGAAGCGGGCGGTTATTTTCGGTCTGACCATTTTAATTTTGCAAAAATCGGTATCCCTTCTTTGTACACTGGTGGAGGCATAGATGTCGCAGGCAAAGGCCCGGCATATGGAAGACAACAACAGGAAGAGTATAATACCAAACATTATCACAGACCATCGGACGAGTACAACCCGAAAACGTGGACTTTAGCAGGAGCGATAGAAAACCTGAAGCTGTTATTTGCGGTAGGAAAAAGGCTTGCATTTGACACTGTAATGCCACAATGGAAACAAGGCTCAGAATTTAAAGCAATAAGAGAAAAGTCTTTAGGCAAAAGGTAGGTAACGAAGCAAACCAATGTGAAGTGGATCGCCCAAAATGTACAATCTTCAGAAATAATGGAAAGCAAAGAGGCTGCTCCAGAAAAAGGAACAGCCTCATACTGTTACAATAAACCAAACACTATTTTCTCGAAAAAGTAAGTACCACGTCATAACCATCCATCAGTTCCAACGTTCCATTATTTGATCTGAAAGTGTTTATCCTTTTCAGGCTGTTTAAATAG
>JALYZZ010000170.1 GCA_030948675.1 Bacteroidota bacterium
TAACCAAAAGTGCTTCTGAAAGTAACTTTAGGTGTGATGTTGTAATTAATATAACCGTTGTAGTTATAAGCGGTAGAAGTTCGCAACCTGTATTCAGCATTCATTAGTTGAATTGGATTTAACAGGTTCAGTCCATTGCCCGGGCTATTAGCGTCTAAAGTGGGGTCATAATAATCTTCAGCCTGGCCTGGCAATAGCAATGGCCGGTACCTGGTATATTGTCTTAAGCGATTAGAACCCGCCCCGCCAGCATCAGACGTTCCGGCACCTGTTATTTTTTGCTGATTATAGCGAACATTAAAACCTACTTTTAGTCTATCACTTACTTTGTGATCAAATCTAAAACTGAGTAGATTGCGGGTGTAGTCTGAATTTAGCAATAAACCCTGCTGCTTATTGTTCGTTACGCTAAGGTTGTACTGAGTAGCTGCTGTACCTCCGTTAACACTTATATTGTTTGTGTTTTGAAAAGCGTTCCTGCCCAACATTCTTTTCTGCCAATCCATAGGATTTATATAGCTGCCATACGTATTAGCAATAGTGTCAAAATTGTTCATCCTTTTTATGTACTGCGCAGCAATAGATGTGTCAGTAGGATTTTCTGTGTACTTAGCCCTTTCGTACTGGTATAAAACAAAGTTGTAGGGATCCATCATATTCAGCTCTTTGCTTATTTTGCTTATACCTGCAAATCCGTTATAGGTAACAGTTGTCTTTCCACCTGTATTTTTGCCGCCTTTTGTTGTTATAATAATTACTCCATTAGAACCTCTGGCACCATAAATTGCAGTAGATGCTGCGTCTTTTAAAACATCGATACTCTCGATGTCTTGCGGAGATAAGACCGACAAAGCGTTTTCTACCTGCACCCCATCAACTACATACAAGGGAGATCCTGATTGAGTAATCGAGTTTCTACCGCGCACGTATATGTCGACATCTGCACCCGGGGCACCTTCAGATACGGCCACCTGCACACCAGCCAGTCTTCCAGCGATGGCTTCTGCGGCAGAGTTTACAGGCACATCTTTTAACTCTTTTGCCCCAATGGACGAAACCGAACCGGTCAGGTCGCGTCTTCTTATACTTTGGTATCCAACCACCACCACTTCATCCAGGTTACTTTGTTGTTTACGAAGATGAACAACTACAGGAGATCCGCTTTGCGCGGTTACACTTTGAGATGTATACCCAACATAGGTGAAAACAAGTTTTGCAGAATTGCGGCCTTCGATGCTTACCGTGAAATTTCCATTTTGATCGGTACTAAAGCCGCGTTTAGTATCAGCTATTAAAACAGACACACCTGACAATGGCACATTAGAGCTATCGTCTAATACCTGCCCCTTGATGGTTACTGTTTGAGCATAAACAGAGAAAAAGAATAGCGGAGATAAACAAACAAGAAATAAAATTTTTTTCATAAATGAAGCTTAAATAATCGTTTTTAGCCAAAACCTGTTTTCAGTTTTTTGGATGCAGGGATACTAACTTACACACGACGGCAACATTGGGTATTCGCGTTATTCTGACCCACGCACCGTCGATTTTACTTAGGTTGTAAGGCCTTAAAGATTGTAACAATTCTATACTTATTTTAGGTCTTACAAGGCTTTCCAAATCCTTTTTTTTACGCAATCGATCCCGAATACGATGCCGTAAAGTCAATCACTTGTGTGTTTGTCTGTTTATAAAGCTGAAAAGAAGTATTTTTGGATAAACGCCTCTTTCTGTAATACTTATGAAGTTTGAAGCTGTAACGATAAAAGATATTGCCAAAGAACTAAGCATTTCGACCTCAACGGTGTCAAGAGCATTAAGAGATAGTTATGAAATTAGTGCCGAAACGAAAAGAGTAGTGCTTGAATGCGCTGAAAAATTGAATTACCGTCCAAATCCAATTGCCTTAAGCTTAAAAGAAAAACGAAGCCGCTCTATCGCAGTCTTGGTCTGTGAAATTGCAAATAGCTTCTTCTCCCAAGTTATTAACGGCATAGAATCGATTGCATACAGTAAAGGATATAATGTCATTATTTCCCAAAGTCATGAGTCGTTTCAGCGGGAAGCAAACGATCTTCAGTTTCTTGCATCACGCTCAATTGATGGACTTATTATATCGGTATCCTCAGAAACGGAGGATATGAACCATTTAAGAAAGTTGTTTGACAAAGGCTTACCCATTGTTTTTTTTGACAGGGTTACCGAAGAAATGAATACTCACCTGGTAACTGTTGACAATTTTGACAGTGCTTACAGAGCTACTGCGCACCTCATCGAAAACGGTTATAAAACAATTGCATGTCTTACAAATTCTGCTCATCTATCCATAACAAAAGAACGAATTGCAGGGTATAAAAAGGCTCTTGAGGATCACTCCTTTCCCGCAAACGAAGATCTTATTAGATATTGCAACCATAGAGGTATTTACGCTGACGAGATAGAAGCTGCTATGGAGGTGCTTCTTAATCTGCCTCATCGTCCTGATGCGATCATAGGATTGAGCGATAGATTAACAATAGGAGCCTTGCGTTTTCTTCAAAAGCATGCAATTAAAATACCCGAGGAAATGGGTCTTATCGGTTTTTCAAACGGAGAATTTACCGAATTCTTAAATCCTTCGTTAAGTATTATAAAACAGCCAGCATTTGAAATGGGGCAGGCGGCAACAGAACTTTTATTGCAGGTTATTGAAAGTAAAAGACCGGTCGTAGACTTTACGCGAAAGGTGTTGCAAACAGATCTTATTGTTCGAAATTCAACGCTAAAAACATTTCGGCCATCTAATTGAACCTGGAATAATCTTTCAGGCACAATCGCAAATTAAGGCAACAAATTTATAGACTCCAGATGTTGTGTACATAAGCTAGTCTGCTAACGTTATCATCGGCCTGGCATTAGGCTGTCTTAACTTTCACTACTATCTTCTTAACAGGTTTGTTTCCGCCGGGAGTAATACCGGGACGGTGGACATCCGAAGGAAAGAAAATAAAAAAAGTGCCTGGTTTAGCACTATAAATTTTGCCTTCGGCACTATAGTTTGCAGATTCTCTCTTTTCATTGTATTCGTTTGTCACTTTCGCCGCTGCAATTGGCGCAACGCCGATTTTCTCTTCTCCTTCAATAATGTACTGAATGTCGTTGTATTTGCGATGCGACTCCCAGTTTGTTTTGTTGAAGTCTTTGGTTGAATCGTACGTAACAGAAGCATATACATTTTCTCCGTCAATAGGATACCTTCCTTTTGCAATCGATGCAAGGTCGTGGTTTTTTAAAAAAGCAAAAGCCATGTCCCAATATGTCTTATTAATTCGGTATTGACGAGCAAATTCAACTTCATTTATTGACTTGTGTGGTTTTAAAGCCAATCCATTCAACCACTCTTTTTTCTTGAACCACTTTTTCACTTCCTTTTGAGACCCCGCATCAGATGATGTTGTTTGTGCAGAGGTCGAAAAAACACCAGCAAGAAACAGGTAAAGACTAATTAACATTAATAGCTTCTTCATAATTCGGGATGGTTTTTTAAAAGAGGAAATTAAGCAGAAATCAAATGAATCAACCAGATAAAAAATTCAACGCATAACGGAAATATTTCTGCATTGATAGGGACAGCCTTTCAGAATAAAAATATGCAATCGAAAAGCAATTGTTTTGAATCAATGTCAAAATGCAAGAGGAGTATTAATGCAATGACTAAAATCAGCGTCGCCAAAAATTTCAAAAAGCGGCCAAATATGTTGATACTGAAAGAAGTAACTAAGTCTGAATCTTATCTTTTATATTAGCAACTTTTTATTACTCATCCGTAACCACACATAAGGCTGCATGCAACTTGCAACAATCAAAAGTTGTCTTTCGATTGTAACGTGATTTTATGAAAAAAATTTTACCCATTCTGTTATTAGCCATTTTTTTTTCTGCTTGCAGAAAAGATAATTATGCCGATTACGACTCTTCAAGCGGCGCCGCGTACACTTACTCCGGAAAATATACCCGCAATTATTTCAACTTATTATGCACTATTTCAAAATCTACACCCGGTTTTTTTCCACCTGAGGTAGCACGTGCATACGGGTATGTAGGCATTGCTAATTATGAGGCAGTAGTACCGGGTATTCCGGGAGCGCAAAGCCTCGGAGGTCAGTTAAACGGATTAGCGGCTGGTGACATTCCATCGCTACCACAAAATCTTCTATGCAATTGGGGTATTGCTTCAAATGCGGCAATAGCTGACATGATCAGAAAAATGTTTGAAAAGAAAATAAGTTCGGTCAATGCTGCAAAGATTGATAGTACCGAGCAGGCAAACTTAAAAGAAATGGCGGTAGCATCTACTCCTGATATGGTCAACCGGTCAATTCAATTTGGAAAGCAGGTAGCAGCAGCTATATACAAATTTTCATTAACCGATGGTGGACACGAAGCTTATTTAGATCCGTTTCAGTTGCCGTACAGTATGCCTCCAGATCCTTCCTGCTGGGTTCCCACAAGTGCCACATTGCATCCTGTAAGCCCTTACTGGGGCAGCAACCGGGCATTTATACAAGCTAACGTTACGACTACACAACATTTTACGCCAACGAAGTTCTCAACAAGTCCCGCTTCAGATTTTTATAAAAATGCTTTGGAAGTATATAACCAGGTAAAGAACAATACGCCCGAGCAGGTAACGATCACAAAGTACTGGTCAGACGACCCATTTAATACCTGCACTCCTACAGGTCATACATTCAACACGATGACACAACTCTTAGAGGAGACCAACGCAACGTTAGAAAAGTCTGCTGTAGCTTACGCCAAATTGTGTGTAGCAGAGAACGATGCTTTTATTGCCTGTTGGAAATCTAAATATACATCTATCCTTATCAGGCCTGTTAGCTATATAAAGCAAAATATCGATCCGTCTTTTTCAACTGTTATAGGCACACCTGCTTTTCCTGCATTTACGTCGGGTCATTCTGTGGAAATTGGTGCAGGCTCAAAAATCTTTATTGATATGTTTACCAATGGCAGCGGCCAATATAGTTTTACCGATTTTAGCCAACTGCAATATGGCTTTGCTGCACGTCACTATAACAATTTTAACGACATGGCTGAGGAGTGTGCAAATTCAAGATTTTACGGAGGAATTCATTATAAAGAAGATAATACAATAGGCTTAGCACAAGGACGTGCTGTTGGTGATATTGTACTGAAAACAATCAAATGGCCAACCAATGTTAGGTAAACCCAGCCACAATTTTTAAATGAAAAACGTCATATTGCTTGCTTCTGCCGCTACCTTGCTGCTATTATTTTCGTGTGAGCAGCATAAAACAGATATTAAAAAATATGCCGAAAAACTTGCCGTGCTTGAGTGCCGGGCAATTGGGCTAAGAGAAAAAAGATTCGAACTGGCAAATCGAATTCGTTTTACACAAGACACACTGCGGCAAAAAGCCGTCAATAGTGATACATTTCTCTTAACGAGTAAACTCAAATCTTATAACAATGAGAAAGAGATAATACTACAACAGAGTTTATCTCTGGCAGACAGCATTCAAAGTACATTGAAAGACATTATGAAAAACCAGCTAAACAATCAACCGGATAAGCTGGCTTTTAATGAGTTGCTTAATCAAATTTTGCAGCAGAAAGGATGTATTAAAAAGCAACCGTAAAGCAGTTTTGTATCTCTGCGACACAATGGTGTAAAAAATAGACTACCATTTGACAGCGCCGCTTTTATTAGGAGCTATGCAAATTTTGTTGAAATGATAAAAACAAAATATCGGGACGCTCAAATTGCGTTATCAAGCAGCCCAATGATGAGCGGCGCATCGAGAGACCTGCTGCAAAATTGTCTGATAACTATAAAGGCAAGAATAGATGGGTTACATCCTTTTGATAAAAGTGTGGCTTTATTTTTTTTGAACCGATGTAGCCTGATGGTTGCGCAGGTCATCCAAGTGTTGAAGACCACGCCATACTTGCTAATCAACTTGTTCCGTTTTTCAAAAAGCTGCTTTGAAAGAGAGAAAATGTAAAGTGAGCAAAAGCGATTGCCTCAACTTACAAGACAATTAGCCTGGAAACGAAGTTTTCAAAACGTTGTCACTGCTCATGTTTTAATAAAAACTTGATCTGCCTTCCCATAAGCTTACTTC
>JALYZZ010000178.1 GCA_030948675.1 Bacteroidota bacterium
GCTATACCCGATTAACATAAATGCAATGGACCACAGGCCAAGACGAAGAAAGCCCCAGTTATTTTTTCTTGCGACTTTAAGCCCGTACCAGATAGCAACAGCCAGCAGCAAAAAGAAAATAATAAACCCACTGAACAGAGGGAGGCCAATGCTGTTAACCATGAAAATATCAAAATAGCCTGCACCGTTAATAGTATATTGAATAACCGCTTTTTGTACAAACCCGGTTATCAAACAACCGATTAAAAAGGCCCATAGAACACCTTTTGTAGTTGTCTTATAACGCTTGTAATAATAAACAATAACAATCGCAGGAAGGGTAAGCAGGCCTAGCAGATGAACGCCAATTGAAAGACCCATTAAAAAGAAAATAAAGACAATCCACCTGTCTGCATTAATACCTGTTTGAGCCTCATGATCTACTGCATGCTCCCACTTTAGTATTGCCCAAAAAACAATAGCGGTAAAAAAAGAACTTAATGCATATACCTCCCCTTCTACTGCAGAATACCAAAACGAGTCGCTGTATGTATATGCAAGCGCACCTACAGCGCCGGCGCCCATAATTGCAAAGATCTCATTATTACTTAAAGCCTCACCTGCTTTTTGTACAGCCTTGCGGGCAAAATGCGTTATCGTCCAGAAGAGAAAAAGAATAGTAAAACCGCTTGCGAGTGCACTCATTACATTCACAGCTTTGGCAGCAGTCATCTGATTATCTCCAAAAAGAATAATAAAAAATCGGCCTATCAAAACAAACAAAGGAGCTCCGGGAGGATGTGGAATTTGTAATTTAAAAGCACTACTAACAAACTCGCCACAATCCCACAAACTGCCACCCGCCTCGGCAGTAAGAATATATGTGGTACATGCAATAATGCAAACAATCCATCCAACAATGTTGTTGATCCTGTTGAAATTCATCGGTTTTTTTAATTTTTAATAAGATTTGAACAACAGCATCTGCAGCAAACCGCACTGTTATTCACCTATGTTTTGGTGTGTAAAAAAGACTGGCAAACCTACCTTAAAAAGCGGAAAACCGAAAATTGAAAGTGTGTGCGAAATATTTTTAACCACTATTTGGCAAACAATAAGATCGCATGTACACTTCTTGTCTTGAATATTAACACGTTTGAAGTGTGTGGGAACAAGCAGTTCCAATGCATTTTTCTAAAAGTCATCAAACACATTAACAGGTTCGATACCGGCTGTAATAAAATAAAAAAAAGGCAGACAATCGTCTACCTCCCTTAATTGAATTGCTTTTTCATTCTACATTACTACATAATCACCTTTCTTATTTACCGATATTAAAGGGAGCCGTTTTTTCTCTTCAAAATAATCGAAAACCTCTTTTATCTTAATGGCAAAGCGCTGCAGATCCTGGTTATCTTTTGTGGTTTTGGCAAGGTACTCAAAACTTTTCCGGTTATTAAATCTTATAGGAAAGATATGAACCGGAATAAAATCCTGTCCCTGGTTTTTGGCTTCGGCAGCCAAAATATACAACTCTTCTATCTGATCATTCTGTAATGGAATGCAGCCAATAGTAAAACAATTACCATGTATATAAATGTCGCCGCCGGGGTTAACAGAATCGCTTAACACTTTATCCGACGCATTTGGGTAGTTGATGCCGAGAGACAAATGATAGCTGCTGTTTGGATTAAACTCATTAATGTAGTAAAAACCTTCCGGCACCTGGTAGTCGCCCTGCGAACGTTTTGGACCGATGGCGCCTGCCATTGCACATACTTTGTACGTTTTAAAGAGTTTAAACGGCTGTGCGTTGGTATAGCGCACCCAAACTTCCAACTGGCTGTCGTACTTAAAAGAGCGCACGTAAATCTGCTTGGCCGGCCATGGCAATCCTTGTTTCGCAAACTGACTTCTAAGCGTATCTTCTTTAGATTTTAACGCGCTGGCAACTTTAGGATACGTCTTTTGGTAATCTATAAATGAAGCTTGTGCAGCTACAGAATGAGAGATTGTTTGTAACGCTAAACAAAGCAATAAGGTGTATAATAGCGGTTTCATCGGGCTCAAAAATATTCTTTTACAAAATGAATAACGAGAAAAGTAACGTTAAAGTATGAAAAACAACAGATCAAAAAAATGCTTGTTGATTAAATGATGCAGCAAAATATTTTTAGCACAATCGGGTGGAATGGTATCTTCGCGGCCTCATAGAAATTTTATGAAAGCAGGCATTCTTGGAGGTGGTCAGTTGGGTCGTATGCTACTACAGGCAGCGGCAAATTACCCTGTTGAAACTTATGTAATGGAGAATGATCCAAACTGTCCTTCGGCTCATTTATGTAATCATTTTGTTACCGGTGATATCAGGGATTTTGAGGCCGTTTACAATTTTGGCAAAGACCTCAATGTATTAACCATCGAAATTGAGGCGGTGAATGTAGATGCACTGGAAAAACTGGAAATGGAGGGGGTAAAGGTTATTCCAACCAGTAGCGCAATTAAAACTATCAAAAATAAGATTCTACAAAAACAGTTTTATAAGGCTCATCAAGTTCCTTCGCCCGATTTTGTTATTACAAATAGTCTTAGCGAATTGCTTCAGCATACAAGTTTCTTACCTGCTGTTCATAAAATTGCCGAGGGTGGCTATGACGGACGTGGTGTACAGTTGCTGCGTAGCGCCGCCGACTTTCAAAAAGGGTTTGATAGTGCTGCAGTGCTGGAAAAAATGGTAACGATTAAAAAGGAGATAGCCGTGATGGTTGCCATGAATGCAAAAGGAGAAACAACCATTTATCCTGCTGCAGAAATGTTTTTTGATCATGCACTAAACCTGCTTGACTTCCAGGTGAGCCCTGCACAAATTGCCCAAAATTCTTTGTGGAAAGCAGAAGCGCTTGCGTTAAGAGTAGTGAAAGAACTAAAAAGTCCGGGCGTTTTCGCCGTAGAAATGTTTGTAGACAGTAACGACGAAGTGTGGGTAAATGAAACAGCGCCGCGGGTACACAATAGCGGACACCACACAATAGAAGGAAATTTTAGCAGCCAGTTCGATATGCTGTGGCGGGTAATGCTTGATTACCCTCTCGGCAATACAGAAGCCCTTCTTCCTGCGGCTATCGTAAACCTGCTGGGCGCTGACAGCCACGAAGGTAAAGCAGTGTATAAAGGCTTGCAGGATGTACTGAAACTGGATAATGTATTTGTACACTTGTATGGTAAACAGGAAACTGAACCTGGCAGAAAAATGGGCCATGTTACCATTTTGAGTAATGAAAGACAAGAACTGATTCATACTGCCATGAAGATTAAAAAAATGCTCAGAGTAGAAAGCGAGGTATCAAATCTGTAATAAAAAGCCCCTGCCGTACAAGTTCTGCACGTCGTTTCCGGCTTCGTGATCAATCTAAATTCAGCTATTTTTTATAAATAAAAATGAATAAAGTACTTCCCTTTACCCTGCTCTTTTGCTTTTTTTCATGTACGGTTAATGCCCGGCAGGCAGTAAGTGATACCTTGGCAAAAGTTGATAGAGCAACCAAGACCGAAATGCGATACAATATTGGCAATGGAAAAACGCTGATCTATAAAAAACCAAAGAAATTTGCTTTCATAACCAGTCTTCCAAAAGATGCTGCGGGCATTGTTTCTGCTACTTTTAATAGAAAAAGCATAACACCTTTAGCAGCAATAGCGGCTGGCACAGCCGCTCTTATACTATCCGACCAATTAATCACTGATGGGGTGGAAGATTTTTCAAAACAGATTCATTTAAGCCCTGACGAAAAAAACCACAATGTCATTGTTCATTTTGGAGGAAAGGATGTTGCGCTTCTTCGTTTTCCCGGTAATTTAAATACAGCATTTTACCAGG
>JALYZZ010000183.1 GCA_030948675.1 Bacteroidota bacterium
GATTAGGGCAGTAGGCAAGCCGTCCACAAATCTTGTGTCTACCCCTAATAGCGCAAATAATGACTTCATTGCATTAATAACAACATCAAAAGTGCCGCTAGTGCGCAGCAGGCTGATTGCTACCAGCATCCCTACCAAATAAGGAATAATACGGATAGACGTTTCAAAGCCACCTTTAGCCCCATCGATAAAGGCATCGAAAATATCTATTTTTTTATAAACGCCTCCAATGATTATTACAAAAAAAATCAGCAGAATAAGGCCATTACTCAAGACACTTGAAAACGATTGAACAGCATGTGCATCAAGCGAAGCAAGATAGACAACCAACAAAACGAGCACAGCCGAAAGTCCGCCAACCCACGCTAATATTACTGGCTGAAACAATTTAATTTTTTGCTTAAAGCTCACGATAAACATGGCAGCCATGGTGGCTACAAAGGTGGTTATCATGCAGGGAACAAAAATATCAGTCGGATTTGCAGATTTCAAAGAAGCACGTACTGCTATAATGCTTACTGGTATCAACGCAAAACCCGCTGCGTGCAAACACAGAAACATGATTTGTGCATCAGATGCGATTTCTTTATCGGAATTAATTTCCTGTAAGCTTTCCATCGATTTAATTCCAAATGGAGTTGCTGCATTATCTAACCCCAGGAGGTTAGCAGAAAAGTTCATCATCATGTGCCCCATGGCAGGATGACCTTTGGGGATATCGGGAAAAAGCCGGGAAAAAAAAGGTCCGATAATTTTGGACAACAGCCTGATTCCGCCTGCTCTCTCCGCAATACTCATAAAACCCATAAAAAGCGCCATAATTCCAATTAAACCTATACTGATATTAACGGCACTTTTGCAGGTTTCTATAATGCCATCTGCCTTTTTAACTAGCCTACTTTGCAAAGATTTGTAACTAATGACAACAATATTTTTATTGACAGCTTTTAGCAAAGTGATTGAATCCTTGTTTGCATCATCACTAATAACAATACTGGCAGCGTGAGCCGAATCGGCAGCTATATATCCATAGCCAGAAAGATATTTACCAAAACCTTCCTTAGACGTAATGCCTGCACCCGAGGGCCGGCCAAGCATAACGTATCGGACAGTATCTAACGCATCATCGGCCTTGCCTGCAACCATCTGGCTAAAGATCTGATTGTCTTTAAAAAAAGCTGCTTTAAAAGATGCGACAATTACTGCTATAATGATAAACGCTGACCAGATCCTGCTTAACGCCATTAATTGAGGTTAAAAATGTACAGTTAAAAAGGCTACAATAATACGTTTATACTTTCAATTTCAAATACCTACTTTTGCCGCCAAAAGGGAAAGTTTTGAGCCCTTAAGCATGTGCTCTTATCAACAAATTGAGGTATTAAAGCAGAACTTAACGGGACTATTTAAATTTATAAACAATACATAACAATGGGTCTTCAAGCAGGTATAGTGGGATTGCCGAATGTAGGAAAATCAACATTATTTAATGCCCTTAGCAACGCTAAGGCAGTTGCAGCAAATTTTCCTTTTTGTACAATTGAACCTAACATAGGGGTCATCACCGTGCCTGATGAACGATTGATTGCACTGGAAAAAATCGTCAACCCTCAACGGGTCGTTCCGGCAACCGTTGAAATTGTTGACATTGCAGGGCTAGTGAAAGGGGCAAGCAAGGGAGAAGGTCTTGGCAACCAATTTTTAGGAAACATTCGTGCTACCGATGCAATCATTCATGTACTGCGTTGTTTTGAAGATGACAATATTATTCATGTAGATGGCAATGTAAATCCTGTAAGAGACAAAGAGATTATTGATACCGAACTGCAGTTAAAAGATTTGGACGGAATTGAAAAGAAAATTTCGAAGAATGAGAAGCTTTCCAAGACAGGCGACAAAGAATTGCTGCACGGCCTTGATCTCTTAAAGCAATTAAAAGCCTTTATGGAACAAGGTAAAAATGCACGCGGTTTCGTAGTTAGTCCGGAAGACAAAGAAAAGCACTTCGCAGACTTGTTTCTACTCACCATGAAACCCGTCATTTATGTTTGTAATGTAGATGAGAAGAGCGTGGTTACCGGCAATAAACACTCAGAAGCAGTAAGAGAAGCAGTGAAAAATGAAAAGGCCGAAACACTATTAATCAGTGCTTCTATTGAAAGCGAAATTGCTGTAATGGAAAGCTTTGAAGACCGGCAATTATTTCTCGAAGACATGGGACTGCACGAAAGCGGGGTTGCAAGGTTGATTACTTCTACTTACCGTTTGCTAAATCTAGCCACTTATTTTACCGCTGGCGTACAGGAAGTTCGCGCATGGACTATTACAAAGGGTATGCTTGCACCGCAGGCTGCAGGTGTTATTCATACAGATTTTGAGAAAGGCTTTATACGGGCAGAGGTAATTAAGTATACAGACTTTATTAAATACGGATCAGAAGCAGCATGTCGTGACAATGGTAAATTAGCCGTGCAGGGAAAAGATTACCTGGTAGAAGACGGCGATATTATGCACTTCAGGTTCAACGTCTAAAAATATAAGCATCATTTCATTGTAAAAGAGGCAGCATAACGTTGTCTCTTTTTTATTTAAAACAATGTTGTTTTTACTAACCGATAAATGCAAAATTGGGTTAAAGAGTAACGATTTAAAAGATTAGCTTATTTACAAATAAAGATTGCAAAGAAACTATTATTCCTTGCAAATGGCATAAGGCAATCATCTCTAATTAATCCGAAATGATTTCACTGGGTTTTTTGGCATATTTTTTTTACAAATTAAACCCCAACCTTTTCAAACCAGGCTTTTTATTTAAAATCATTAAATCATTCTCAAATGAAAGCAGCAGTATTTCACAATCCAAAAGATATCAGGGTTGATAATGTACCTGATCCTGAAATAAAACAACAGGGAGATGCAATTATCAAAGTTACGTCTACAGCAATCTGTGGATCTGATCTTCATATTTACAATGGTATGTTTCCTCAACCGAGAAATATGGTTTTAGGACATGAATTTATGGGAATAGTTGAAGAAGTGGGAAGCAATGTCAGCAGGTTAAAGAAAGGAGATCGGGTAGTGGTTCCATTCCCTGTCGCATGTGGTGGATGCTATTTTTGCAGCACCGGTTTGGTTGGCCATTGCGAAAATTCAAACCCTGATCACTACGGCCCGGAAGGCGGATTGTTGGATGAGAAAGGCGGCGGACTGTTTGGCTATACCGACCTGTACGGTGGATATGACGGCGGTCAGGCAGAATATGTAAGAGTACCTTATGCTGATTTTGGACCAAGAAAAGTGTCAGATGCACTTACTGACGAACAAGTGTTGTTTCTTACAGACATTTTGCCGACTGGTTATGCCGCAGTGGAGTGGGGAGGAGTGAAGGGCGGTGAAACCGTAGCTGTGTTTGGATGCGGGCCTGTAGGGTTGATGGCTATGAAAGTAGCGTGGCTAAGAGGCGCGGCGAAGGTGATTGCTTTGGATATTGAGGATTACAGGCTTCAGATGGCAGCCACCGTATGTGGCGCAGAAATCATTAATGTAAAAGACAATGATAATGCTATAGAGGAAATTAGAAATTGGACAAACGGTCGCGGAGCTGATGTGGTTATAGATGCCGTTGGAATGGAAGCAGACAGAAGCGCCTTTGACAGGGTAAAAAGTGTAATAAGAATGGAGAAAGGGACGATTAATGCATTAAGAATGTGTCTCTCAGCAGTGCGTAGAGGTGGAACTGTATCGGTGGTGGGTGTATATGGATACCCTTATGACAACTTTCCCTGGCACCAGATATTCGACAAGGGACTAACCATCCGGGCTGGACAAGCACCGGCTCATACCTACATAGACGAGCTAAACCGCTGGGTAGAAGAGGGTAAAATAAGATTAGATGATATTATTACTCATCGTTTACCACTTTCGCAGGCAGCTTATGCATATGAGATCTTTAATAAAAAAGAAGACAATTGCGTAAAGGTGATTTTAAAACCGTAAAATTTTAATGGGTTGAACTTTAAAAAAGGTGGTTATTAAAGCCACCTTTTTTAATGTATTTTCTAATTACGCCAAACTTTTATTTAATATTTCTGCATCGCTAACTAATTCATAAAAGTCTTTCTTTGTTGCCAGCTCTTTCAGCATTGTCAAATGACGTTCATGGTGCATATCAGTACCAAGGAAATCTACCATTTGATTTTTAAACAATCTTTCAGCGGTCTTTTTTACATGAGGGCCGTAACCCCCTGACAAAGACAACAAGTTTACCTGCAACTTGCACCCCAGGTCTTTAAATCTTTCGTACTGCTCAAACTGATGATGATAGTAACTGTACCTTTCAGGGTGGGCAAGTATTGGCTGTAAACCCATCATTCATAAGTCAAAAATTGTCTTATCGAAATTTGGAGACGGAGACAGATAAGACATTTCTACAAGAATATAATCTCCGCCAATTGTCAACAGGTCTTCCTTTTTTGATCTTGCCAATAAGTCAGAAAACATGTGGTCTATCATATATTCCGCTGCAGCATCAACCTGTATGTCTACGTTAGCTGCTTCTAAAGCTTTTTTAACGAGATCTAATTTTGGTAAAATTGTTTTAGGCGAGTTGGGGTAGAGATCGGAAAGAACGTGAGGTGTACAAATAAGCTTTTCATAGCCTAAATCTTTCAAATCCTTGATGAATGCAACGGAGTTTTCCAGTTCCTGCAAACCGTCATCGATGCCTGGTAGCAGATGCGAATGCATGTCGGTGCCTATAAAGGACAAATCGGGGGCTACTGTTTTCTCCGATTTTTTAAAAAAATTAAACATGAAACAAATAATTCATTCAAAGTTATTTACTATCCATGAGAAGTAAAGGTAGGTGCAAGTATTTCTTCATCTAATGCTTCGTAGACAGAATTGTTACTAATGAATTCCGGCACCACTCGCTTCATTTGTTTCACAACCTCGTCATCCTTATTTAGCACTGCAACATTTATTACTTTGTCTATACTAACCGAGACTTTTTCATAATCGTACTCTATCACCTTTGCTATTAGTATTTTTTTGTTGTGTGTCGGAATTACTTCTTCTTCTTTGTTCAATAACTCCTCATATAATTTTTCGCCTGGCCTTAATCCTGTAAATTTTATATCAATGTCTTTTGCCGGCGTTAGGCCAGCCAGTTTTATCATCTTTTTAGCCAGGTCAAGTATCTTAACAGGTTCACCCATATCAAACAAAAAGACCTCACCGCCGTTGCCCATTGTTACCGCTTCCAATACAAGCGAACAGGCTTCGGGAATAGTCATAAAGTAACGAATGATGTCTGGGTGCGTAACAGTGACGGGTCCTCCTTTAGCTATCTGCTCCTGAAAACGGGGAATAACAGACCCGTTTGAACCAAGCACATTTCCAAATCTTGTTGTAATAAATTTGGTTTTGGTTTTTCGCGGAGCCAACTGGATGATACCTTCATCGATAACAGGAATTATTTTTCTCGATTGCAATGACTGGCAATAGATCTCGGCGATCCTTTTAGAAGCCCCCATCACATTTGTTGGATTAATAGCTTTGTCTGTCGATACAAATAAAAATCTTTCCACAGAATAAAACTCTGCTAAGTCAGCCAGCACTCTCGTTCCCAAAACGTTGTTTCTTACCGCCTCTGACGGATGGTTCTCCATCATCGGAACATGTTTATAAGCTGCTGCATGAAAAACAATATCCGGCATGTAAAGAGCAAACATCTTGTTCATTGCTTTTTCATCTTTTACGTCGCCAAGAAAAACTTTTAAGCTGTTGCCGAGATGATATTTTTTTTGCAGCTCGTATTCTAATTCATATAAGCCCGTTTCGGTTTGATCGCAAATAATTAACGAGTAAGTATTGATATCTGCAATCTGTCGTGCAAGCTCGCTGCCGATAGAGCCTGCTGCACCTGTTATCAATACTTTCTTGTTGCGCAGCATATTTAACACGTGCTCGTTTTTAAGACTTATTTGCGGACGACCAAGAAGTTCATCGATTTGAACCTGGCGCAATTGGTTGATGTTAAGGTGCCCCTGGATCC
>JALYZZ010000202.1 GCA_030948675.1 Bacteroidota bacterium
GCCTTATATGCTTGATAGATAAGCAGTTAAAGGACAAAAAAAATGGGACAAGTCATAATAATTTTGACTTGTCCCAAGAGGTGATCCCGCTGGGACTCGAACCCAGGGCCCATACATTAAAAGTGTATTGCTCTACCAACTGAGCTACGGAATCTTCCTTCAACGTTTTTAAGAGCATTTACCCTTTTTCGTTTTGGGAGTGCAAAAATAGGAGTACGAGTATTACCAGCCAAATTTTTGAAAAACATTTTCACACTTTGATAGATATTCCTATTCCTCTAATTTGTGAGGCAACTCTGTTACTTTTGCAAATTCAATAGCACTTAATGTCATATTTTTCAGGAAAAGTAGTAGTTGTAACAGGGGGTAGCGGAGGCATTGGAAAGGCGCTTGTTGAACTACTATTGAAAAAAGGTGCGAAGGTTGCTACCTGTAGCCGTAACTATGAAAAATTATTTGAATTAGAGACTGCTTACGCAGGAAGACCGTTACATATAGCAACGGCTGACGTGAGTAAAGAATCTGATTGCCAAAAATTTATCGCCTCTGTTGTGGCAACTTTTGGAACCATTGATGTTTTAATTAACAATGCAGGTGTTTCTATGAGGGCTTTGTTTAAAGACCTGGAAATAGAAACGCTGAGAACCGTAATGGACGTAAACTTTTGGGGCACCGTATACTGTACAAAGTTTGCCTTGCCAGAAATCATTAAAAACAAGGGTACCATAGCTGGCATATCTTCTCCCGCCGGTTTTAGAGGATTGCCGGGCAGAACCGGCTATAGCGCCAGCAAGTTTGCAGTCAATGGATTTTTGGAATCGTTGCGGACAGAGCTTTTGGGAGATGGGGTTAATGTGATGTGGGTGTCACCCGGTTTTACAAGCAGCAATATAAGAAATGTGGCATTAAATGAAAAGGCTGAGCCGCAAAAAGAAAACCCAATGGATGAAGACAAACTGATGAGTGCCGAAAAATGTGCTGTCTTTATATTGAGCGCCATCGAAAAAAGAAAACGTACGCTTGTGCTTACGCTGCTTGGTAAATCAAGCTTGCTCATAAACAAGTTTTTTCCGGCGGTAGCGGATAAAATGATAAGAAACTTTTACTTTAAAAACGGGCAACTGATAAAGTAAGCACTGCCCAAAAGGTGCATTTAATAAAATGTAAAAGTTTTCATGTTTGCGATATTGCGGCTCCAATTTCAAAGTGTTTATGGATGCAGAAAGAATTATAAGTACAAGTGAGTGACACAACAATGATGACGTGAAAGACAACAGCTAACCAAAAAAGTAATAAAAGAATTTATTCGCCTGGTACCGAAAAAAAGTATGTCTATAATAACCCTAACTACAGATATTGGCCAGCAGGATTACCTGGTAGCTGCCGTAAAGGGTCAGTTATATAGTGTAAGTGAAAGCATTACCATCGTAGACGTTTCTCACCAGCTCTCTTCATTCAATTATCCGCAGGCCGCATATTTTTGTTGCAGTGCCTTTAAATATTTTCCTTCGGGTACTGTTCATATAGTACTCGTAAACATGTTTGAACAGAAGCCTAGCCGAATGCTGCTGGCATATCACAACAACCAATACATTGCCTGTGCTGATAACGGATTATTAACAATGATTGTTGACGGGGTGCCAGAAAGAGTAGTTGGTTTGCCTCTGCCGGAAGCCGAGCGCCCTACTACCCTTACCTGTACCCAGGTCATTGCCAACGCTGTCTGGCAAATAATGGCGGGTAAGGATCTTGACTATATTGGTAATGCCGCCATTACTATTGTCGAAAAACTGCGGCTGAAATATGTAAACAGTCCAACAACCATGGAAGGACAGATTTTGTATATCGATAATTTTGAAAATGTAATCGTAAACATTACTAAAGAAGATTTTGACCGCGAAAGGAATGGCCGCAGCTTTAAAATTGTTTTTAAAAGAGATGAGGTGATTGATACAATTAGCGAGACTTACGCTTGCGTGCCGCAAGGTGAAAAAGTTGCTTTCTTTAATTCGTCCGGATATCTGGAAATAGCAATTAACAAAGGCAATGCAGCGGGGCTTTTTGGATTGCAGGGATTTTCTGAAGCGATGCAGAAACAAAGCATTTCGTTGCAAAACAAATGGTTTTATCAAACGGTAAAGATCTTTTTTGAATGATGCTGATACGAATGGTCAAAATGACTTTTAGGGAAGACACCATAGAGACCTTCAAAACGTTTTCTGAAGAGCGAAAAGATAAAATACGAAACGTTGAAGGGTGCACTTACCTGGAGTTGTGGCAGGATACCCAACAGCCTGCTGTATTTTTTACATACAGTCACTGGCACGATGAGATTGCGTTGGCTCATTATCGTAATTCTGCTTTCTTTAGGGATACGTGGTCACAAACAAAACAGTTATTTGCTGCAAAGGCCGAGGCTTGGTCTGTAAGTCAACTTGCAGTAATGCCGTAGCACAATACTTGACATCCGCATGAAAATTTTACTAAAACCACTTCAGTGGATCTATTGCATATACGCACTGTTGGCATTTATTGCCATTATGTTTGTAGCAGTACCTTTTGTGGTGGTGGCTTCATTTTTTGGTCGGGTCGAAGGCGGAAATTTTATTTATAAGGTGGTGAAGGTTTGGGGCTTTGTATGGTATTTTTTAACCGGCATCAGGCACAAAAATATTTACGAGGTACTCCACGATGCAACTAAACAATACATTTTTGTTGCCAACCACATTTCCTATATGGACATTCCGCCAGTCGTAATGGCGCTCAATCAGCCGGTACGGATACTTGCAAAATTTGAAATGTCAAAAATACCTGTATTTGGCTACATTTATAAAAGCGCTGCGATTATGGTTAACAGAAGCGATGCGGAAAATAGGGCGCAGAGTATTGTAGAGATGAAAAATTTTATTAACCATCATATATCCATTTTCATTTTTCCCGAAGGAACATTAAACGAAACAGGTGCGCCGTTAAAAGAGTTTTTTGATGGAGCTTTTCGTATTGCCATAGAAACAGAAACTCCTGTAAAACCAGTGCTGTTTGTAGACACTGTAGACAGACTTCATTATAGCAGCATTTTAACCCTTACCCCGGGAAGATGCAGAGTGGTGTTTTTAAATGAGGTACCGGTAAAAGGCCTTACAGCAGCCGATTTACTGGTATTGAAACAGCAGGTCCATGATGCCATGGATGCCGGGTTAAGGAGATACAGAAAATATTCGGAGAAGGTGTAGGGTGTGTTTAAATAAGACATTTTTGGTTGGATAATTATTTTCGGTTTCCCATTGCTTCATCTATGGATGTTGTACAGATTTTTTGAGGGTCGCAAGTGTTAGCCAGAATAAATTTATTTTTGCACTCAATCTAATCATGCCCGACACTACAACTTCGCCTCCCCTCTTTAGCAGCGCTGACAACACCAGCCTTTATGCTGAAATCATCATTCCACTTGCTTTACCTAAAAATTATACATGGGCCATTCCTACCCACTTAAAAGAAAACGTCAATAAGGGTTCCCGTGTGGAGGTTCAGTTGAAAAATAAAAAATATTCCGGCATTATAAAAACTATCCATTCCAGTAAACCAACTGCGTTTGAGCCGCGCGACATCGTCAATGTATTAGATGAAAAACCTTTAATTTTTACCCAACAGTTGCAGCTTTGGAAATGGATCGCTGAGTATTATATGTGCAGCGAGGGGGAGGTAATGCAAGCGGCGCTGCCTTCACATCTAAAACTATCCAGCGAAAGTATTCTTGCCTATAATGAAGAATACGGTGAGGATTTCTCAGATCTGAATGATGAGGAGTACCTGGTTGCCGAAGCACTGCTTTTGAAAAAGGAATTGAAGCTGAGCGAGGTGCAACAGATTTTGGATGCATCGCATGTTTATCCCGTAATAAAAGGGCTGATCGAAAAAAAGGTATGCATTGTGTGGGAAGCATTAAAGGATACGTACAAGCAAAAGATGGAAACGTATATTCATCTGCAACCAGATTATCACAATGAGGAGAACCTGGCAAGACTTTTAAACGAGTGGAGTAAAAATAAAGCACCCAAACAACTGGAGCTGCTTCTCTCCTATTTACACCTGATAAAGACCGAAGGTGAAGTAACACAAACCAGCTTATTAAAAAAAGCCAATGCAAATGCAGCTCAATTAAAAGGGCTTGCTGATAAAAATATTCTTAGGCTCGAAAAACGTTCGGTTGACCGGCTGCCTACGTTGCCAAGAAATATTAAGATTGACTTTGAGCTTTCTGCCGCACAACTGGCAGCAGCAGATGCCGTGCAACACGTGCTCGCCGAAAAATCAGTTTGTCTGCTCCAGGGTGTTACGTCGAGCGGCAAAACTCAGATTTATATCAACCTGATCGAGCAATACATTAAATCAGGAAAACAGGTGTTGTATATGCTTCCCGAAATTGCTTTGACTGCCCAGATTATTCGCAGACTTCAAAAGTTTTTTGGTGGCTATATCACTATCTATCATTCTAAGTTCAATCCTAATGAACGGGTTGAAATATGGAACAAAATAAAGACCGGCGAAACAAAAGTAGTTTTGGGTGCAAGGTCATCCCTATTTCTACCATTTAACGATCTGGGCCTGATCATTATTGATGAAGAACACGATCCATCTTATAAACAACAGGAACCCGCACCACGATATAATGGCCGCGATGCAGCTATTTATTATGCATCGTTATTCAATGCTAAAGTTCTTCTTGGCAGTGCTACGCCTTCCATTGAAAGCTATTTCAACACACAAAACGGTAAATACGGACTGGTGAATTTGACTGAGCGTTACGGCAACGTACAGATGCCACAGATACAAATCGTGGATATCAAAACAATTATTACCAAAGAAAAGGGTAAAGTTATTTTATCACCTCAATTAACAGAAGCCATTCAGCAGTCGCTGAAAGAAAAAAAACAAGTCATTCTTTTTCAAAATCGTCGCGGCTATTCGCCTTATCAAATCTGTTCTGTCTGCGGTTGGATACCACAATGCGAAAACTGCGATGTAACGCTTACGTATCACAAGGCTAAAAACAAATTACAGTGCCATTACTGCGGCACATCGTATCCGGTGGTACTTACTTGCTCGGCATGCGGCAGTCATC
The DNA here is from genome assembly GCA_030948675.1 of Bacteroidota bacterium. Taxonomy (GTDB): domain Bacteria; phylum Bacteroidota; class Bacteroidia; order Chitinophagales; family Chitinophagaceae; genus Segetibacter. Next base: position 5,123 of record JALYZZ010000202.1, read on the forward strand.
AATTCATTCAAAAAAATTTTGGAACAGAAAAGATTGAAGAAGCTTTAATAGAAGCTTTTCCACAGGCCAAAATAGCGCGAATGGATTATGACAGCATACGCGGAAAAAATGATCACGATGCGCTTATTAAATTGTTTGAACAGCAGCGAATAGATATACTTGCAGGTACTCAAATGGTGGTAAAGGGTCTTGACTTTGAGCATGTAAACCTCGTGGGAATTGTTGACGCTGACGGAATATTGAATTTTACAGATTTCAGGGTAAATGAACGAGCTTTTCAACTGATGGAGCAGGTAAGCGGGCGTGCCGGGCGACGCGAAGCGCAGGGAAAAGTGATCATTCAGGTAAGCAATACGCACCATCCTGTGTTACAATTTGTACAGCATCACAACTACGATGAGATGTATAAGTTTGAGATCGCGAACCGTAAGATGTTCTTTTATCCGCCCTTCTCAAGAATAATACAATTGACTTGCAAGCATAAGGACAAAAATGTAGCGGAAGAGGCGGCTAATATTTTAGGACGGTTTCTTCAAAATAAATACGCTGCTTACGTAAGCGGACCGGCTGAGCCTGCTATAAATAGGGTAAGAAATCAATACTTGTTCGAACTGCTGCTAAAACTGCCTAAAGATGCTGATTTGGTACGGCAGTGCAAACAGCACATCATTCAACAGATCAGTATTATTCAATCGAATAAGCGATATCGAAGTGTGGCAATCGTTGCTGATGTAGATGCTGTATAGCAT
>JALYZZ010000209.1 GCA_030948675.1 Bacteroidota bacterium
GCGTCCATCTGCAAGCCTTGTTGCGAGCCCAACTGTTTTGTTTCATGTAGCTCAATTGCATTTACGTCAGTGGCAATAACTGCTGCTCCGTTAGAGGCCGCCTGCAATGCAACCTGGCGACCTATACCTGAGGCAGCACCCGTAACGATAAAAATACAATTGCTAAAACTAGTTGGCGACATCTGCTGACTTTATAGGTAAAAGTAGTTTTAAAAGTAGGCAAAAAAAAGGTCAATTACAACGTGTAACCACGGCCTTTAACGGCGGGTATTTCTTGTTAAAAAAGAAAGTTAATACAAACAAAAATGCCACCAGGGCGGCGGCATTTTTGTTTTGCTATTGTTATATAATCAGGAAAGCAAAGAGACATTGAAAGCCTCTAAACCTTTCTGTCCTTGTCTGGTTTCAAATTCAACTTTAGCTCCGTCATTTAATGACAAACCATTTAGTCCTGATACATGGATAAAGTAATCTTTACCAGTATTTCCTGTAATAAATCCAAATCCCTTTAGTGTGTTAAAAAACTTAACTGTTCCTGACTCTTTCATGATAATTTTTATTAATGGCTTAAAGGTATCATTTATATCTTATTTAAATGGTATTATTAATATTATCCTCAAATCAAAGGTGCATTTAAAAAAGAAAAGGTATGCCGCATCGCTGTACATTATCAAAAAAAATTATCAGCTTGCAAAAATGTTTTTATTCAAAAAGTCGTTGCGCAGCTTTCCTTTCGGGTCATACATTTTTGCCATATTTTTAAAATCATCCAACTTCTCATATCGGGATGCAAGCACTGAAGGCGACATTGTAAATAGTTTACCCCAGTGCGGTCTCGCTTTAAATGGTTCAAGTTCTTTTTCAATTACAGGAAGTAAATTTTTAACTGCATCCCACTCCTGCTTCCAGGTAAAATGAAGGGCTACAGAGGCCTGCTTGCGGCAAGGGCTCATCCAAAATTGATCTGGAGCAATGGTGCGTATCTCAGAAATAAACAAGTGTGGACCGATTTGTTTTCCCAGTCGTTGAATGGCGAGGATGGCTTCAACTGCATTATGCTGAGGAATAAAGAATTCTGACTGCAGTTCTACTCCACTGCTTGGCGTAAAACCCATTTTAAAATGCGGCAGCCGCTCGTACCACTTTCCGGGTACACCCATTTGTTCGGTGCAGTTTTCGGCTGACAATTCAGCAATGGGATGTAAGTTTTTTGTCGCGGATGTAGCTCAGAAAAAGTTAGTATTACTGTCAGCCTTTCCATCAATAACCCGTCTTTTTATCCAGACCTCGTTGATTGCAGCAGATTGCCAGTCGGTAAAAAGGCTGACGCTATAACCGGATGAAACAATTTTATCAAAGTTTTCTTTAAGCTGTTCCAGAGGCAGTTTTACATACACCTGCTGGCTAACCTTGTAGGTTGGTTCAATATGAAGCGTAACCTTGGTTATCAAGCCAAATGCTCCAAGACCTACCACCGCTGCCAGAAAATTTTCTCCATCTTTTTCTTTCAACAAGTGTACAATACTTCCGTCAGCAATTACCATTTCCAAAGCAGTTACCGCAGTAGCAAGGTTGCCGTTTCCAACGCCTGAGCCATGTGTGGCAGTAGTGATGGAACCGGCAACAGATATATGAGGCAGTGAAGCTAAATTATGCAACGCAAAACCTTTTTCATCGAGATAAGGAGCAAGCACCCCATATTTAATGCCGCCTTCAACTGTTACCGTTTGCGCTTTGGTATCAATAGATATCACCTTATTCAATTCAGTTAATCCGATCAAATTGTCTTTGCTGTCAGCAATCCTGTTGAAGCAATGACGAGTACCCAGGGCTTTAAACTTGTCATGTTTCTTTACAAACGTTTGCACTTCAGCAACTGATTTTGGATAAAATATATTGCTGGTACTGTATTCAAGATTACCCGACCAATTCTTAAGTCGTTTGTCTTGAGCCAATCCCTGCACGGATGAGATTAAAGGTGCGGTCATTAAAGTAGACGATAGGGTGATAAATGTTTTTCTTTTCATATCATATGGCGGGGTAAAGTTTCAAATATTTTCTCTAAAGTAATATTAATTGTGGAGCGATGTGTTGGCAATAAGACCGTAAGCAAACCGTTGCGATTTGCTACGATAATATTTACAGCATAACTTTCTACACTGTAAATTCGATATTATTGCAACTGATAATTGAATGCCTCTTTATTTACTAACATTGCTTAACCCGCCAAGATGCCTGCTAACAATTTTCGGTTCGCTATTATCCTGCTAACTTCTTTATTTTTTCTATGGGGCTTTGCCCTCAACCTGAATCCTATTTTAATTCCACATTTAAAGAAAGCCTGCCAATTGAGCGATGTGCAATCAGCATTTATTGACTCTGCATCTTATATCGCCTATTTTTTAATGGCTGTACCCGCTGGCCTCTTTATGAAAAAGCACGGTTACAAGGGAGGAATAATCGTTGGGCTGGTGTTGTTTGCAGTGGGTGCATTTCTGTTTTTTCCTGCTGCTGCTTCGCGGTCTTACATGTTTTTTCTTGGCGCGTTATTCATCATTGCTTGCGGATTGGCTTTTTTGGAGACTGCGGCAAACCCATATATCACAGAGTTAGGCGACCCTTCAACTGCTACGCAGCGTATTAATTTTGCCCAGTCTTTTAATGGACTGGCGGCTACTTTAGCGCCTCTTATCGGCGGACTTTTTATATTGTCGGGACAGAGTTTTACAAAAGAACAAGAGGCAGCAATGCCACCGGCACAACTAAATACTTACTTGCAGACCGAAGCAAACTCCGTGCAAATTCCCTTCTTAATCATTGGGCTGGTCGTGCTACTTGTAGCCATCTTTATTTGGAAAACACGCTTACCGGATATTATTGAAACAGAGGAAGTATCGGTAGAACAATCACTTTTCAAAGAAAAAAATTTGATGCTGGGTGTGTTAGCTCAATTCTTTTATGTAGGTGCACAGGTATGCGTAAGTAGTTTTTTTATACGATTTTCAAAAAGAGTTGCGGGCATTGAAGAAAAGCAGGCGGCCATGTTTTTATCGGCAGCTTTATTAGGTTTTATGGCAGGAAGGTTTATAGGTACTTTTTTAATGAAATATGTTGCTCCGCCAAAATTACTTGCTGCATTTAGTATTATTAACATGGCACTATTAGCAATAGCTGTTCTGTCTCACGGCAAAATCCCGGTGTATGCATTGGTGGGCGTAGAAGTGTTTATGTCAATTATGTTTCCAACAATCTTTTCGTTGAGCATTCGGGGTTTGGGGCCAAAAACAAAAGAAGGCTCTTCGCTCGTTATTATGGCCATCGCGGGCGGCGCTCTTTTCCCGGTAATTATGGGACGATTGTCAGATGCTACGAATATACAAACTGCTTATATCGTGCCTGCTGTTTGCTTTATTGTCGTCTTTTACTTTGCCATCAAAAATCTAAAGGTGCGAGACCTTAAGTTGTCAGTGGCGCACTAGCACAAATTTTTAAAACAGGGTGCAAAGGTGTAGCATGATAAGTCTTTAAACCTGTTAGCAGGATAGCCATACCATTAAAACAATACTACTATGAAGCGTTTAACGGTGTTCGGTATAAAACGCAGTTTTTACCCGCTTTTATTACTGTTGTTGAGTCAAAGCGCATGCAACAATCATCAACAAAAACAGCGCGATGACGGCAAAGCGGATACCTCCTTTCAAAGCGGCACTTTTGGCTATGACCTTAATTTTTTAAAGCAGCACGACAGCGTTGTAGTGTTGCAGGCAGCCGGAGAAAATGCAAAGGTAATTGTGTCGCCAAAATACCAGGCAAAGGTATTTACGTCTACCGCAACGGGTGATGAAGGAAAGAGTTTTGGTTGGGTCAACTAC